>JBNKOV010000550.1:0-4267 GCA_050294955.1 Holophagae bacterium | reverse complement strand
GCTCGCAGCAGCTTTGCAGGCAAGGTCCGGCAACACGAAAGCCTGTTTCGCCCGCTCGCTGGTCAGCGTCTCCGGCGAATAATAATCGCCCATCAGCTCCGGCCAGGGCCTGAATAAATCTGGGTTCTGAGCCTTAAAGGCCGACCAGTTTTCACTCGTTTGCGGGGATCGCCTCTCGTGGATTAGCGCCACATAAGCGAACGAAAGCGTCTCGTTGTACTTCTCTGGAACACCCACAGCCACCGTAAAAGCCTTCAGCCCATCGCGGATCTTGATCATAACCTCGGGAATGTCAAGCCGCTGAAGATAACCCCATGTCAGCTTCACGTGCATCTCGTGGGAAAACGACTCTGCGGGCAGCTCGCCCAACTCAAATGTTCGAATCAACTCGTCTGCGTTCATAAGCCTTACACCTCCTCTAGTTGATGAGAATCCCCAGCGCCCAATTCCAGGCCATACACCTTCTTCAGGTTGCCGATCACCTCCAGAGAAGTGGAACCAAAAGGCGACTTCCCCTCAAATGCGTGCAGCACAATGCCCTCCAACAGGTCGCCCAGGCTGATATCGTGATACTCAGCAAGACCCTTCAGCACCTTAACCAGGCGCTTCTCCATGCGGACCCCGGTCTGAACCCGCTCCACCTTAACCTTCCCTTTCTGATTCTGACTCATAACCCCCTCCTCGTCATACCAGTATAATATGGTACCAATGTACCATGTTGTCAAGAGCGCAATTGGAACTCCCGTAACTCTAACGCCACAGAACACCAACGGCTCGCCAATAAATTCAGGATCAAAACCTCATAAATGCCTGGTGATATTGTCTCTATAATTTGGGCCGGAACCTGGGGCCGGGTTCTGTTCAGGAGCCGGCGCGTCCCAAAATTCATTATGGAGATGTTCAAAATGAGGAACCTGACCGTCATATTCCTTCTATCAATGGCCCTCAGCAGCCACGCCCCCGCCGCAGAGTTCTGCGCCGCGCAGGGCCGGGTAACCACTGGAAAACAACCCCTCTCCCACGTTGTGGTGAGCACAAAATCGGGATCTAAAAAGGTGTTGACCGGCAAGGATGGAACCTACCGTTTAGAGGGATTGAGCGAGGGATCGCATACGCTCACCTTCACCATTTTGGGCTACGCGCCTCGAGAAATTCGAGTTGAAATCAGCAGTGGGTTGAACCAGGTTCCCGAGATTCAGTTGGACCCGGAAACCAGTGAAAAAATGATGGTTATCGGCAGCCTTCGCGAGAGTCAGGCCATGGCGGTAAGCGAACAGCATTATGCGGCCAACATCAAAAATATCATAGCCTCGGACCAGATCGGCGATTTCCCCGACACCAACGCAGCGGAAGCCACGCAGCACGCCCCTGGCGTGAACATTGTGCGAGACCAGGGCGAGGGCCGTTACGTTCAAGTTCGCGGCACCGAAGCGCGCCTCAACAAAACCGCCATGAACGGCGCTGCGTTGCCCGCGCCCGAAGGGGACCTGAGAACCGTAGCCCTGGATGTAGTGCCCCTCAACCTACTGGAATCTATTGAAATAACCAAATCCAACACGCCTGATATGGACGGCGACTCGGTTGGCGGAGCCGTAAACCTGGTGACCCGTGCGGCAAGCGTCAATCGCAGACTGAACGTGGGCCTGGACTACGGTTACAACGAATTGAGCGAGAACAACCTCACCAAGGGCGAGTTAACCTTCGAGAGACGGTTCATGGACAGCCGCCTGGGTTTCCTGGGCTCCTTCAGTTTAGAAGACGGCGACCGGGCCACCGACAATTTTGAGGTGGCCTACGACGACGGCGAGCTGGAAGAATTGGAGCAACGGGACTACGCCATCAACCGCAAGCGCATCGGCGCCCACACAGCCCTGGACTTTCGTCCCAACTCAAACTCTCACTACCATTTAAACGTATCCTATAGCCAGTTCGATGACCAGGAATACCGCCGCCGCGTAAGACATCGCCTGGACAAAGACCGCATGGAGCGAGAGTTGAAGGACCGATTTGAGACCCAGAGCATCCTGAATATTCAGCAAAAGGGCAGCTTCTTTTTTGACAACACAGCCACCCTGAAATACGCCCTGAACTATTCCTACGCCCGCGAGAGCGAGCCCGACCGCCTGGACACCACCTTTCGCCAGAAGGATGTAGAGTTCAATCCTTCGCCCTTTGATCCTAACAACATACAGACCAATCCCTTAAACGAAGACCAGAACGCCTATGAGCTGGACGAAATGGTTCGCGAGAGCAACATCACCAATGATCGCCATTACAGCGCCCGGCTTTCCTACGAATGGCCCGTGAGTTGGAGCCAGGCCTACGCTCAAATGAAGGTGGGCGCCCGGTTCCGCAACAAGCAGAAGATGCGCGACAACAACGCCTTCGTTTATGAGGCCGACGACATTCTGCTCAACCAATACCTGGATTCCGGTTACCAGAACCGCACCATTTTTGATGATCAATACGCCATGGGCGCCATGCCCAACGCCGCTGCAATGCGCGACCTGCTCGCCAGCCTGGGCGATTCCGGCGAAAAGGATCTGGAAGAAGACGCTGGCGATTACGACATCGAGGAACAAACCACGGCCCTCTACGCCATGGCCACCATCGATTTCAACGATCGCTTCATGTTGCTTCCCGGCGTTCGTTTCGAGCAAATCAAGGCGGACTACGAAGGCAAGGAAGTGCTGTTCGACGATGAGGGCGACTGGCTGCAAACCGTAACCACCCGTGGCGATAAAACCGATGATTTCTTCATGCCCATGGTGCATATGCGTTACGAATTCAATCAGCAGAACCAGATTCGCGCAGCCCTGACCCGCTCCTACGCCCGCGCCCGGGTCTACGACCAGGTACCCTACCGCCTCATCCTCCGCGAAGATCGGGAAATTGAAGCGGGCAATCCAGACATTAACATCACCGACGTGTGGAACTTAGACCTATCCTACGAGTCCTATTTTGGCAACGCGGGCCTCTTCACCATTGGGGCCTTCTACAAGGACATGAACGACATCATTTTCATCTTCAATTCCGACGAAGCCTTTGACGGCGATATCTACGACGTGAAACGACCCTTAAATGGAGACAGCGCCTCGCTCATGGGCGTGGAGCTGGCCTTCCAAAAGAACTTCACCGAACTGCCCGGCCCCTTCGACGGCTTGGGCGTGATGTTGAACTACACCTGGACCGATTCCAAAGCCGACTTCCTGGATCGCCGCGACTTCATCCTCCCCGGCCAGGCCGACGAAATTGGCAACCTTGCCGTAATCTATGAGAAATCAGGCTTTTCCGTGAGGGTAACCGGCAATCTGCACGGCGAGTTTTTGGAAGAGGCCGCCTCTTCTCAAGACGAAGACATCTACATCGACCAGCGCATGCAATGGGACATGAGCGCCTCCTACCGCTGGAAAGACGTGAAATTTGTACTGGACATCACCAACCTCAACGACGAAGCCTTTGTCCGCTACGAAGGCAGCCCCAACCGACCCATCCAATTCGAAAAATACAAGCGATGGGCGCGTTTTGGCGTGCGTTTCGGCTTTTAAGGGAGAGACTGATGAAGCACCTCCTCCTTTTCGCCATCCTCGTTTCTCTCATAGGCTGCAACCCCACCCATTCCTCCGATGCCGGTGAGACCAAAGCCTCTCAATTGCCGCTGGTTATCGCCGAGTCCTGGGTCACCCCGTCGCGGCCCGAGGACAATGTAGACTCCATCGGCGTCTACCACGGCCCCGGCGGCGACATGACCCTGGTGACCGCCAAAGCCACAGACCGGATTCTGGCCTACTCCGCCAATACGGGTGAACTCCTAAAGACCTATGGAATAACGGGTTCTGAGCCAGGCCAGTACAAAAGACCCAACGGCATCCAGGTGATCGACGATTTAATGATGGTCGTTGAACGAGACAACCACCGCGTGCAGATCACCCGTCTGCCCGATTTCAGCTTTGTAGCCATGGTTGGCCAGGACAAGCTGAAAAGACCCTATGGCCTTACCTGCTATAAGGATGATCAAGGTCTGCTGCAATTGCTGGTCACCGACGACTACGAGATGGAGCCAGGTAAAGAAGCCCCCGAAGGCTTTTACGGAGAGAGGGTTAAGCACTTCAGCCTGGACGTGAGCCAGGACAATGTGCAGGCCAACCTCGTAAAATCTTTCGGAGATCATGCGGGTCCTGGCATGCTCTTTAAGGTAGAATCCATCATGGCCGACGTGGAAAACAGGCGCCTGTTCATATCCGATGAGAAAGGCCCTTCGCCCGGC
>JBNKOV010000549.1:0-4269 GCA_050294955.1 Holophagae bacterium | reverse complement strand
CTGCTCGGAAACAAAATGTTCATTGCCAACAATCGTGGGTAAATCGTACTTGTTCAGAATGGGGATCCAGGCCTTTTGCAACAACTTTCGCGTTAGAAGGTTGTTGTCGTCCATAATCAGGAGAACGTCTATCTCCTCCTTCAGAATGAGCTTTTTCAACGCCTCCCTTACGTGCTTTGGCGAAATCCTGTTATTTTTTCCGACAACCTCAACACCCACCAGCTCAATGCCTTCACGAGTGCATCCCTGCTTCTGTTTCTCAAAGAAATAGGCCGTTTCATGACGGTAGATCATTCCAGCCTTTCTCATTGGATTTTTTAACAATGCCCGAAAATAGACCAGACTCATGACCGCCGGGATCTGGTATTCCACAGTCATGGCGTTGTCAATGGTGTCCACCAGTTTATCTGCATACAAAGTCATGAGGATAACCGAGGGTGGGAACTTATATTCTTTGGAATAAGTCCTTTGGAAACTCTTGTAAAGGGAAACAGCCTTATTGTCCATGAGCACGATCAGATGGGGTCTGGCTTCATCAAGGAAGGTCTTGAGGCTGCGAACTGGCGTCCTTTTCGTGATGGGGAAATTGATGACATGACATTCCCCTTCAAGTCCTTCCCTCAATCCCTGGATAGCCGATGCGAATGTGGCGTGTTCTGTATCGGGACTGAGCACCACCACCGTTTCTGCATTGAGTGAATTTTGGGCGCACCACACCTGTATGCAAAATAAGAATGCAATTGGAAATAACTTACCCTTGAAGCCCTTTTGAAGCTCTGAACCACCCATTGCCAGTCACCATTTCGGATTAGAGATCTTAATTAATTGATTTCAGCCAACGAGAAACAGCCTGTTCCCCCAGATAAGGCCTTCTATTTAATATAAACGGCAAATTTCCCTTTTTCGAGACCCTAAAATTAAAAACATGGCTTCAGGTCCGAGGCATAAGACATAAAACCATCACCTAAACTACTTATACCAAATCAGTTTCCAACAAACCCCAGACACGAAACTCAGATAGGAAAAAAAACAAATTTTTATCGCAAATTCCCAGAAATACGGGATTTTTCATCTCACGCCTTCTCGTTAACGGAACTTGAATGCAAGCGACCTGCTAATCCTGTAACCCGTTCCATCACTTTTAACACGGCGCCTTCCAACATGGCGCGAGAGCCATATATAAGTACCGATTTTTTGGCGCGGGTTAATGCTGTATAAATTACTTCACGCCTACAAAGCCCATTTTCGGCTTCTGGTAGTATGAGTGCGACGTGATCGGTTTCAGAGCCCTGGCTCTTGTGGACGGTCATGGCGAACGCCTGTTCCAGACCCGAAACGCTTTCAAATGGCAAGGCCTTGAATCCCCCATTATTGCGAAACACCAACTGGTGCTGTCTGCCTGGACCAAAGGGAAGCCCAATGCCGATATCCCCATTGTAGAGACCCAGGCGGTAATCGTTTCGAGTGACCATCCACGGCATTCCCGGCGCGTGTCCCTGAATGCCCCGGCTGAAGCGATCCGCGAATTGCCTGTTGAACATGCCCACCCCGAAGCGGGTCCCATGGGTGAGGCACAAAAGGCGCAATTTTTCCGACATTTCGAAAAGCTCTCTAAGAAGGTCGCCGTCCTCCTCCACATCTCTGAGACGCGCTGTCCGGCATTTTGCCCTATACGACTCAAAGAAACGGGCATATAGCTGACCGGTGAGTTCACCCACGTCCATGATGTCCGGATCCAGCAGGGACACCCCTTCCAAAGGCAAAGACTGGCCGACTTCAAGGATGTTAAGGGATTGATCCGAATTTTCGAATAGCGAGCTGGTCTGGCCTGTTTTCACAACGCCCGCCACCGAGAGAATATGCCGTCCCCCGCTGTCGCCCTTTTGCCGAAACGATTTGGCAAGGCGAATGACATGCCTACCGGCATCCTGACTATCTCTCAGCGCCAGAGCCGCTTGCAAGGGATGCGTCACGCCAGCGGCTTGAGAGACCGTTGTGAGATCGCGGAACACAGCACCCGCTTCTACCGAAGGCAATTGATAGGCGTCGCCCAAAAGAATCAATTTGGCCTCAGGTTTTAAGGCGATAAGAAGACTTTCCATGAGAGACAAATCGATCATAGACCCCTCGTCCACAATCAACCAGTCTGCTTCTATAGGGTTCTGTTCGTTGTAGCGAAACCCGCGAATAGACGGGGACCACCCCAAAAGGCGGTGCAACGTGCGCGGGGTCAAGTTGTGAAGTTCTTCTGAAACGTCGCCGTGAATGGAGGCCAGCCCCTTGCGAATGGCCTCGCCCATGCGATTGGCGGCCCGGCCCGTTGGCGCGGCCAGGGCAATGTTCTCCATAGACACGCCCATCCCCGAAAGCATGCGCAGAATGGTTACCACAATGGAGGTCTTCCCCGTGCCCGGCCCGCCCGCGATCACCGTAAACGGCGCCTGAACCGCCACCAGAGCGGCGAGCTGTTGCTCTGGCGCCAGCTTCACCGGACCCCAGTTGGGAGCATTTGCAGGCGCGGTTCCCAGCGGATGGACCTCCGTGACGTCCTCAAAAATAGCCGCAAGATTTTTATGGGTCCGCCAGGGCCGGGACTGAAGACTCAATAGCACGCCAGCCGCCTTACGCTCTGAGATGAAATGACTTTGGCGGTATATGCCCTCATCAGTCAAAATAAAGGGAACCGTATCCGACGGATCGCGGGAGAAAAGACCACCGCAGACCACTGGCAAATTGGGAACCTTCTCAATCACAGCGCGAGCCTCTCGCTCACCCAACCCGAACTCCCCCATTTTCTCCAGTAAGACCGCATCGTCTGTGCTCAAATAGGTGCTGCCCGAACGGCAGGCTAGCTGCTCGCACAAGAGAAGACAGAGAAGCGCAGGCGAGGACCAGTCCGCCAACTCGCATAATTTTCGAACCGCATAGAAGTCCGGCGCGCTCAAACCCTGCTGAACCGCATGATGCAACAGGCTCCGTTCCGTTGGACTCAGCCCGGCTTTGCCGCCCTTGGCTCCCACCACCCGTTGCATGACCGTGCCCAGGGCTGACAAACTCTCCTCTGCCTTTTTTTCCGCAATGTCCCAGTCCAAGATTCGCCTCCCATCATGCCTATCGCAAAATATACCATGTCACGGCTCTGGAAAAAATGATATTGAGCGCCAAAGCAGGCTATAATTGAGAAACAATTCAGGCTCATCTCCATATGGATTAGCTGTAAAGAGAGAAAAGAAAAGGCAATAGGACACGAAATGAAAGTAAGTAAAGCCCATGGCTGGCTTGTAGCTGCAATGCTTTTTACGGTTGCGAGCGCCGCTCAAGAAGCGGTTCAGGTAATGACCACCCCGTTTTCCGAAGCGTCCTTTCATCCCACCTTTGAGGCGCCCGCCACAGTCTTCCCGCGCAACGACAGTCAAATTTCAGCCGAAGCGGCAGGTCTCCTCCTCAAGGTTCAGGCCGAAGCGGGTCAATACGTGGAGGCGGGTCAAACCCTGGCCGTTTTGGATTGTCGGCAGTCCAAGCTCTCCGCCGAAAGGGCCGAGGGCGATCTGGCCATTCTCCAGGCCCAACTCAAGTTGGCCCGACTCCAGCTAACACGGGCCAGGCAATTAATTAAAGATGAACACATTAGCGAAGAAATCTATGACCAGAGGGAAAGCGATGTGGCCGTGCTGGAAGGGCGCATTCAGGTAGCGCGAACGGCACGGAGTGAAGCCGCATTAATGGTTGAGAAATGCGAAATCATAGCGCCATTCAACGGTTATGTGGTGGAACGCACCGCGCAGAAGGGGCAAATGGCCCAACCGGGCTCCGTCTTGTTCCGACTGGTTGAAACCCTCTCTCCCGACGTATCGGCCCAGCCATCCATGTCGTTATTGCGCAGTTTGGAGCAGGGTGTGGACCTGGCTTTTGTCTGGAACGAAACATCTTATCCCGTAAAGATAAAATACAACCCAAACCTGGTGAACCCCAGAACCCGGAGCCGTGAAGTGCGCCTGTCATTTACCGCCGACACCGCGCCGCCGGGCGCTACAGGCCGTCTGGTTTGGAAAGCATCGTGGCAAGCCCTTCCCGCCCATCTCGTAGTAAAGCGAGGCGATCAGCTTGGCGTGATGCTGGCCGAAAACGAAACCGCCGTTTTTCATGCCCTTGAAGGCGCTGTTGAGGGACGACCCGCAAGAGCCGATTTAGACCCGGACACCGCCATCATTACCGAAGGTCGCCTGGGCCTTAACCATAAGGATGCAATTCTCATAAGATGAAATTCCT
>JBNKOV010000548.1:0-4273 GCA_050294955.1 Holophagae bacterium | reverse complement strand
TGGTTATGATCGCAAATTGCCCCCTCAATGAAGGGACATGCGCAAATCGCAAATAGAACTAAAAGAATACAGGAGTTGATGATGGCGTTCAATCTGAAGAATCGCAGCTTTCTTAAACTGCTCGACTTTACTCCCCAGGAAATCCACTACTTATTGGACCTTTCACGGGATCTGAAAAGGGCGAAATACGCGGGTATTGAACAACAGACCCTCAAAGGCAAAAATATCGCCCTCATTTTTGAAAAATCCTCAACTCGCACGCGATGCGCGTTTGAAACGGCCGCCTATGATCAGGGCGCGCACATCACCTATTTGGGTCCCTCCGGCAGCCAGATGGGCGTTAAAGAGTCCATGAAAGACACCGCCCGTGTTCTGGGCCGCATATACGATGGCATCGAATACCGGGGTTTTTCCCAGGCAATTGTTGAAGAACTGGCCGCTTACGCCGGGGTTCCTGTGTGGAACGGACTCACCGACGAGTACCACCCAACCCAGATCATTGCTGATTTTCTCACCATGTCTGAGCACACTCACAAACCCCTCTCACAAGTGGCCTTCTGTTATTTAGGCGACGGTCGGAACAATATGGGCAATTCGCTCCTGGTTGGCGCGGCGAAACTGGGGATGGATGTTCGTATCGCTGCGCCCAAAGCCTGCCAGCCTGCTGCTGACCTGGTTGCAACGTGCATGGAAATCGCCGAAACAACCGGCGCAAAGATCACGCTGACCGAAAGCGTTGAAGAAGGCGTGAAAGGCGTCGATTTCCTGTATACCGATGTCTGGGTGTCCATGGGCGAACCGGACTCAGTCTGGGAAGAGCGCATCAAGCTGCTGAAACCCTACCAGGTGAATATGGATGTGGTGAAGCTTACAGGAAATAAGAACGTTAAATTCCTTCACTGCCTTCCCGCCTTCCATAACCGGGAAACCAAAGTGGGCGAAGAAATTTACCAAAAATACGGGTTGGACGGAATGGAAGTTACCGAGGACGTGTTTGAGTCCGATCATTCCATTGTGTTCGACGAAGCCGAAAACCGGATGCACACCATTAAAGCTGTGATGGTTGCAACGCTTTAAGACCATTTGGAGCAGCGGGTTCGCCCCGCTGTTCCATGTCCTGTCCCCTACAGCTTCTGGCTGATAATGTACCGGGCGATGGACATCACAGGCGCTTCCTTCAAGATTTTGACCACCGGCATCTCCATTTCTGCGCAAACTTCCTCGAGATGCTTGTGAAAAATTCTCGCGACGCCGCCCATAAAGGCAATATCCTCATGGGCTTTCCGCCTCAATGGCAGGAGATGCCGCTTGAGGAACTGTCGAATCTGGCCCTGTATCAGCTTTTTGATATGTTCGTCTTCGTGATGCTCGGCCAGAAAGGGGACCTGCCGAGCGAGGTAGAGGGAGGGCGAGCTGTGAGCGTATAGACGGCACAAAACTTCGTCTAAATCCGCCTCGGCAAAGGCCTCATAGGCGTCCTTCAGATGGCGCGGCAGCTCGTTTTCCAGAAAGCCGGCCAAAAGGGCTTTTCCCAAAGAAGAACCGCCCCCTTCGTCTCCCAGAAGATAACCCCAGCCGCCCATGCGTTGGGCCACCTCACCGTGATCATAACGAAAGGCCACGGAACCCGTGCCCAGAACACCAACAACGCCAGGATCTTTACCCAAACAGGCATAGGCCGCGCCGATCAAATCGGAATCAACACGGAGAGAACCCACCTCGCCCAGGCATTCCGTCAACAGTTGACGCATGCGGTCCAAATTTTTTAACCGCCCCAGGCCAGCGCCAAAGAAGAAGACACATTCAGGAGGGGTCTTGGCGATCCAAGGACGGACATCCTCATAAAGCGTATCGCGAATGGCCTCCCAATCTCTTAAACTTGGGCTTAAGCCCTTTGTTTGCATCAATTGCTTACCCATATTTTCATCGATAAGGACCCAATCGGTTTTGGTTCCCCCACTTTCGCCGATTAATATAACCTTCACATCGCCCTCTTTTGCGCAATACCAAATTCAATAAAGCTAATAAGAATTGAAATACCAAATCCGACAGGATCTGCATTATTTTATAACCTCAGGCCGTCATTGATAAAGCCTTTTTAAGGATGGTCCCCGTAAACAACCCAGGCTTCCCGATAGAAACCCCATGAATAAAACAACTTATACCCAGTAGTTGTTATCTCAGTCCACCTTTAAGTGGACTTTTGAACCTGCAAGGCCATCTTAGACGCCCATTAAAATTCACAAGTCGCTCGTTCATTCGTCAGACCATGGAGCGGCTTGAAACACGATTCTCAACAAAATCTCTGGGCAAGATTGCACAGATCCCGCACAGCAAAACCACCTTTTTTCCTGGCGAAATTTGGTCATCTGGCTTAGAGTAGTAGAGTCCCGGGTTTATAGGCCCGTGGTGTCAGCACGTTCCAATAGTGGTAGAACGAGCCAGTGGAAATCGACTAAACCACTTATAAAAAATAACTTTTAAATAAATCTATCCATTGTTGCCATGAGAGATAATCACCAGAGTGATACCTGGTTTTCATTCGGGAGGTCGTTTTTTGAATATAATCTGCAAAAATAACAGCGCGGGTCTTCTTGGAAACCCAATGATATTGTTTTTAGCGCTTTTTAGCGTGTTGGGCTGTGTTCCCAAGAAGAATTATGATGCATCGGTGAACACCATCACGCCCTTGGAAGAGTCTTCAAGCGAAGAGCCTGGCCTGAGTTCCGGCGCGCTGTCGCTGACCCCTCAACACGAACATCAGGAAGAAGAAGTTGAGGAGCCCGCCGCACAAGAAGAGACCATGGTTTCAGAAACGGCCCTGCCTCCCATTTTGAAGCAGGCGCCCACAGAAGATACCGGCCCCCCGCCTCAAGAGATGCTGGAAACGGCCCTTGACGCATGCAGCGCGGCCCAATTGAAGTGGAGAAATGGCGACCTGGAAGAGGCCCTCACGGAATTGGACGAAGCCTACGCGCTCATTCTGCAGGTAGACACGGAAGCCTTTCCGGATCTTTATCAGCAAAAAGAAGATCTGCGCTATTTGATCTCCAAACGCATTGTTGAAATTCACGCATCTCGCAGAGCCACGGTAGGCGACACCAGCAAGTCGATCCCCCTGGTCATGAACGACCATGTCATGAGAGAAATCAAGAGTTTTCAATCCCGTGAGAGGAAGTTCTTTATCAGCTCATACGAACGATCCGGACGCTATCGCCCCATGATTTTAGAGGCCTTGCGTAAAGAGGGCCTGCCAGAGCAACTCAGTTGGCTGCCCCTCATTGAAAGTGGCTTTAAAACCAATGCCCTTTCTAGAGCCCGCGCACTTGGACTCTGGCAATTCATTTCATCTACGGGTTATCGCTACGGCCTGAAGAGGGATCAATGGGTTGACGAACGAATGGACCCGGTGAAATCTACCGACGCCGCCATTCGCTACCTCGTTGATCTCCATGGACTTTTCGGCGATTGGATGTCGGCGCTGGCGGGTTATAACTGCGGGGAAGGCCGCGTTTTAAGAGCCATCAAGAACCAGAGAATCAATTATCTCGACAACTTTTGGGACCTGTACGAACAACTCCCCAGAGAAACAGCCAGGTATGTGCCTCGCTTCATTGCAACGCTTACCATCCTGGAAAATCCTGAAAAATATGGCTTTGACCTCCCCGATCCCGACGCCTACGCACCCTATGAGACCACCAGCGTGGCGCGCTCTGTTCAATTGGCGTCGCTCGACAACATGCTGAAAATTGAAAACGGATCCCTAAAAGCCTTAAACCCTGAGCTTCGCTACGGCGTGACCCCAGATTCCGACTACATGCTTAAGGTGCCAGAAGGCTATGGAACCAAAGTCGCGGAAGGCATTAAGAACCTGCCACAATGGGAAGTGCCCGCCGATAGTTACATAACCCATGTGGTGAGACGTGGGGAAACCCTTTCCGCCATTGCCGGCAGGTACGGCGCTTCTACAACGCATATTGTTCGAGCGAACCGGCTGAGAAGCGAGCATCGCATCTGGCCTGGCCAGAAACTGAAAATACCCGGATCTCGATCCAGCGCATCCGTAGCCCTGCCCAGCGGATCAGGCGTCCACCGGGTCAAAAACGGCGAGAGCCTGTGGCTGATTGCTAAAAAATATCGCGTTGGCGTGAATGATTTAAGAAAATGGAACAACCTCAGCGGCAACATGCTGAAAAGAGGACAAACCCTTGTGGTTTCAAAACCTAAGCCCGTGTCACTGACCAATAGCAGCGCTGTCGCCAGCCTGGATAAT
>JBNKOV010000547.1:0-4278 GCA_050294955.1 Holophagae bacterium | reverse complement strand
GCATCTTCGTCGAAAATCGCCCGGCGCTTCTCTACGCCCTGCCGATAGCCCGTCAAACTTCGCTTCCCTTTGTCCATGGCGTCCAGTCCGGACCGGGTCTGGGTCCGGATCTGCTCCAGGTGCTTTGCGATGGAGGGGGTCAGGCCCATGAGGTTTTTTAAGAGTGGCTGCCAACGGGTTTCAAATAAAGGGTTTTTAGCTTCCTGCAGTTCTTCGGTGATTTCTTTTGATTCCGTTTCCATGCCGCCAAGCGCTTCAATGAGGGATTCAAGATCGCTGGGATCCACAAAACTCGCCCATTTTCGGAATCGGTCCGCATACTTCTTCTCAAATTCAGAAATCCGTTCCTCAATCCCCTTCATTTAACCCTCTCTCTCTTTTGTTCTTAACTGTGATGGGCGACCACATCTTTGGATATGGTTAACACCTTTCGACCCTCTTTGTCTTGCAACAGGTAGCTTTCTCGTGGGTTGAATTCAATGCCTCGCAGGACGCGTTTGAATACGTTTTTCAGAGCGCGTGCGCCGAGACGATGGTTCTCAAAGGCTCTTTCCGCCAGGAGTTTCAGGCCGTCCCGGGTTATCTGAAGGTCGATGCCCAGAGATTTGAAGTACCGACGCGCTTCTCGATAGGGCGAGTCGGTGGGTTCTACAAAGATTTTCATTAATCCATTTACTGTCAGGTCGTTGAGGACGATTACTTCGTCGAAGCGGCCCAGAAACTGGGGCGTCATGCCATAGACAAACATATCTTCGTATCGAACATAGTTCTGAAGAGAGAAATGCTCTTTTTCCTCGAGATCCTGTTCGTCACCCACCACGTATTCATGCACCAGCTTGTCTCGATGCTCGCCACTGGCCACCCTGCGGTACACCATATCATACAAGCCTTCAAAAGCGCCGCCGCATATAAAAAGGATACGGCTGGTGTCGATGAGCACTTTTTGGGTAATCAGGTTGCCTTCCCCGTCCCTGGCCGTGAAGGGCAGTCGCAGACCCTCGCCTTCGATGAGCGTTAACAACGCTTCCTGAGCCAGAATGCCTCGGGGGTTGGGCTTGTCTCCAACCAGGCTTCGGATTTTATCCACTTCATCGAGGAACACCACGCCATTTTCCATGAGATCGCGGAACCGGTTCTCATCTCCATCCCCGTCCATGATCCGTAAGGCATTTTGTCTCAGGCGTTCAATGATGACGCTGCTCTCAAGATCCGTCGCATCCTCAGATGATACAATATTGGCGTTCAACCTGATGGTGTTGGTGAAACGGGCCAGGTCCTGGTCTTCCCTGAACACCTTCTCAACGGTGCGCATGATGGTGGTTTTTCCCGTGCCGCTATTGCCGATGAGCATGATGTTGCCCACCTTGATCCGTTGAATATGCTTGTACAAAGAGACGGCGATCTGTTCAAGAGTGGTTTGTTGATCTATGACGCCGCAAGCAAGTCTCTCGTAGAGTTCTTTGGGCGACTTTATTCCGGGCATGACTTGAATCCCCTTCTATTTCACAATCTTATATAAAGTCGGTGCTTTTTCACGGACCCGAAGCATGGAGAGCACCGTGTTCTGACCGTTTAAATAAAGGAGTATGCCGGACAGTTCGCCGTATTCATTAAAGACCGGCGCCCCGGAATCTTTGGGACCCAACTCTTCCGAGTCCAAAACCCAGAACAGTACATTGTCCGCATTTTGTTGGGAGTTGACGATGACAGCCTCCTCCAGGTAATACCGGCCCGAAACGAATCGGCCCACCCATACTTTGTCATTGGGGTTCAAATCCTGTTCGTAATTTATGGGGCAGTCAGTTTCATAATTGAGAGAGGCTTTCAGCAGCGTCAATTCCACGGGTTGATTATCATTAACTTTTGAAGTTATCTGCTGGCTGCTTCCCGGTCTGCCAGCCATGGGCGTTACAAACACGGTTTTCTGAATGATGCTGCCATTTTCGCTGAATGTCTGCACCTCGTTTTTCCAGGCGTCTGTAGTGGCCTCCATAGGGGTGATCAGGTAACCGTTGGAATTGAGCAACACGCCCTTTCGCTTTTTGCTGCGAATGGTGATCTCCAGAAGGACCGACTCCATATTGGCTTTGATCTGCTCCAAGGTGGCCTTGGGTTTGTCTACATAATCGTTCAGGTCCAAATTCAGATCTTGAGTAAACTGTTTTTGCTCAGGGGTTACCCTGAACGCTTCTGCAAGAAATGAAGGGTCCTCTCCATCGTCTGGGTCTTCGCCGTTGGCCTCTTCAACGGTTTTATTCAAATCCAAAACGGGAGTTGGAGCTGTGATCGGCTCCCATATTCGGTCCACCAGATCGGGTCCGAAGAATATGGATGAGATAAGGGCCAGGACGCCCAACATGGGCAATGCCCACCACATGCCATGGGTGAGGATGGCGCTTGCGGAACGGGTCTCCATTTTCACGCCATTCCTTTTTAAGATGCCTACAATGCGGTTCCAATCATCCAGGTCCTCGGGTTCCACAATTCTTCTGTTCCCCGACGTGGTCAAGGTCAAGCTCATGGGGAAATGGCATTCCGGGCATTTCAGATCATCCGGCGCGCATTCTTCCTGACAATCGGGGCAAAATTTAACGTTCATTCGCCTCCACCTCTGGAACGGCCGCGGTTTGAACCGTTCGCGTATTTTTATGATATCTGAGGGCAAGGTAGGAAAAGGACATTAAAACGAGAAAAAGGAAAACCATAAGCGGCGCAAAGACGGTGTTGGGAATAAGCGGCTCCTTTACTCGCGCCGATGGTCTTGTCTTTATCTTCTTCTTTTTTTTCTCATGGGGCGACCTGGCTGTGACTGGCGCTGCCTTGGCCGGGCTGGTTTCCACCCGGGTTTTGGGCGCCGCAGCGAGGGGCTGCGCAGCAGGCGGGGCCGTCTCTTTTGGCGGCGTGAGCTGGAAATCTTCCAGCGACATTCCCGGATTTGTCTCGAAAACGGAAGGTTGGGGCTCCGCTTGGGCCTCCGGGTCTGATCCGTGCTGAAGAAATCGCACCTGCCGGATCCAGGGCAGGTCGTTCAAAATAGCGCCATCCGGGTTGTGGTCCCAAAAATTATGGGGAAGCCAGAGTTGACCGCCATGGGTGAGGAACTCCCTGGTGGTTCTTCCTTCTACCGCCTTCTCCATCTTGGTGATAAAATCCGCCACGCGAGACGGGTCCAGCGGGTCGATAGGGGTCAGCATCCAGTAGAACTGGGCGCTGCATACGGGGCAGGCGTCCACTGGATGAGACATAATGTACTGGCAAGTTTGACATTGGAATTCTTTATCTAGGATCATGATAGACCGTCGCTCTCCCGGGTTCCCGCTTCCTCCGCTTCGGACCTCATTTTTTTGAATGACATCCTTGAATGGAGAATGCTTGAAAACGCTGTCTTTATGTTACATGGTTTCCTACCACGTTGCCACATATGCAACGTCTTTTTTGATGAAAATCACCGTATTGCGCGCTCCAGCAGCCCGATACTGGCCAAAAATGTGAAATTAATTGCGAAAATGTGGCCCAGATCATTACGGAACAAGAAAAGCATGGCATAATCTTGGAGTTGACCCGGCTTCACGGCTTTAGACTCGAACACGTCTTTTCAAGAGCGGGGCGACCTCAATAAGTTTGACGGAAGCAGCCATGATTCTTTTTCCATCCGGAGACAGCCAGACAGAAAGAAGGGACCCGCCATGGGCTTCCATCATTATAACAGGCATTACCCTTGCCTGTTACTTCCTGGTGTTGGTCCCTCTTAAAAAAGAGGCTCGGGCTCGAAAAACCATTGCGCAACAAGAGCTGATCCAGGCATTGGGCGAGCAATTTCGCCAGGGCAATCTCAGCAACGATTTTTGGGAAAACGCCCAGGCGGACTTTCGAATTATCGGCAAGCTTGAAAATCGAGAAATTTTTTCAAGAGAGGTATTTCGGGCCTGGCGGGATTTGGAGCAACTTCCCCAGCCGCTCAATATCTTAAAGGGCAAAGACCCCATACAAAAATTACTGATGATCCTAACCCCCCATGAAGAAGGGGTGTTGCTTGTGGGCGTGATCTGTCTTCTGCTGGCGGGGTATTTCTTTGAGCACCTGTATGATCGTCAGGTTTTGCTGGCGCTGTTCTTCCTAAGCGGCGGCATGTGGCTCGTTTTAGAATCCTATGCGCCAGCAGCCTGGTGGCCATCTCCCGTATTCGCCTGGTCCAACACCATCTTAACCCTGCTTTTAACCATATGGCTTAAATCGCCCAAGGGCACGGTCACCATTACTTTTAGAACCTGGTTCTTC
>JBNKOV010000546.1:0-4287 GCA_050294955.1 Holophagae bacterium | reverse complement strand
CGGCGCTATAGTTTCCGGTGGCATCAAAAATTCTACGGTCAATTTCGATCAAAGTTTTCTGTATAAGGAAATACGCAACGGGCAGAGTGTATCGCAAAATAGGACTCGTTTCACATTCCACCAGGCGCCTTTTAAGTATCGCACATGGCCAGACCAGCATATTCAGTCTTTTATTTTGACCATTCGTATCCACCGTATCTTCAAACAAAATTTTAGAAAATTCTGATTCGAATGTGGACACGCCCTCAAGAACCTCTCTGCTTTCCCTATTTGGACTACTTCAAAAACATGTTTCTTTTGAGTCCAGATTTCGGTGCAGAAAAAATTTTGAAGTTGCCATTCGTATAGGTGAGAACACAAGGTGACCAGACGGGAAGCGCCCAATCGGATCACTCCCGCTCCAGCACAACGTCTTCAAAAAGGCGAATAATCACTCAAATGTGAATGCCTGGGGAAAACGCTTATTTTGTCACAAAAAGGCTCTAGACGTCTTAGCGCCAAGACCTCGCCATACGCATTTGTTCTTTTCGCAATTTCTTCAAAAGCTTCTTTCGAGCGGCTCTTGCGGCTGCGCGCTTCTCTTCGGAAGGCTTGCTGAAGTGCCTACGCTTCTTCATTTCAGAAAAAAGCCCAGAGCGCTCACACTTGCGCTTGAACACTTTCAGCACCTGATCTATTGAATCTCTGTCACTGACATTGACAATCGGCATTTAATCCTCACTTGATCTTAGATCGGACCTGATTTTGGCCCAAACCCGCATTATAGAATAAATATTGAAATGTTCAAAGAAACCTCTTCATTTTTTCGCCATTTTTTTTAGAATACCAAAGCCAAAAACTGGGCTTCCCACTCGATCCAGGTCACTTAAATCAGATATTGTTATAAAGGGTCTAACAGAAAGATTTTCTCAAAAATAGCCAGACACAGTCCTTCTTCCAAAAATAATTGAAGCGCCAATGGCGAAAACCTGTGATAAAATCACCGCGATTTGGAGAGACGATGGCTATCGAAGTGATGTATTTGGACAATCATGTAATGGCGGTTTATAAAGAAGCGGGTGTACTGTCTCAATCGGACATCACCGGGGACGTGGACTTATTGACTATGAGTAAGATCTTTCTTAAGAAAAAGTTCAATAAGCCCGGCAATGTTTTCCTAGGTCTGGTCCATCGCCTGGATCGCCCAGTTTCAGGAGTTATGGTTTTTGCCAGAACCTCAAAGGCCGCAGCTCGGCTGACCAAGCAGTTTAAAGACCATAAGGTTGAAAAACGTTACATGGCTATTGTTGGCGGCAATCTGAGGGGGGCGGGAAACTGGAAGGATTTTATGGTGAAAGATGGTCGTAATGCGCGCATTACGCAGTCAGACCATCCGAAAGGAAAGGTGGCGTTGCTTTCATGGAAGGCCCTTGCCCACCAAGATAGCGCGACCTTGGTTTCCATAAAACTTCAAACTGGACGAGCCCACCAGATTCGCCTTCAATTCGCCACCCGAGGTTTTCCACTTTTAGGAGATATTCGCTATGGGTCTCCGCGCCAATTCGATGGGAAGAACCTGGCCCTTCATGCAGGTCTCCTCGCCATCGATCACCCGGTAAACCGGCAAAGGCTAAGGTGGGAGGCTTTTCCTCCCAAAAGTTGGTCCAATTGGTTTCCTCAGTTCCATGACCTCCACCATTGGCGCCTTGATAGTGAAGATGACAAATCAATCTAAAGTCTCAAGCTGGTAATCCACCATTTGATCACCACAAAAGAGGAATCGCCCTCGAAACCGCATCCCCTTCAACATCAAGGGCAACCAAATCTTGTCGTCTTCCCACATTTCCTCATAGGGAATGGCGTTCAGAGGCGTCCAAAGAGGGTAGGCCTCCTCGGTTTCCATTGGGTCTCCCAATATATCGCAAGCAGTAAATACATGGACATAGAGTCCATAGCCGTCAGAAAATTGAAAGAGCAATTCGCCACGGTGGTCCGGCTCACCCAGCGCCTTCACCAATAACTCCTCCTCCAACTCACGCACAGCGCATTGAGCAAGGGTTTCCCCCTTGTCCTGCTTCCCACCTGGTCCATTGACCTTGCCAGCCCCCAGTCCCCGCTTCTTGCGAATTAGCAAAACCCTCTCATCTTTAATGACAAAAATGATGGTGGCGTATTCAGTAGGCTTCCAATTTGCCCAGTCTATTTCTTCAAATTGAGAGAAAACCTCAGAGGGTTTGCTTTCCATCCTCTTTCACCACCTGCTCGCTTTCTATTAAGCCAGAGGGCAGACGAGGCGATGATATCAGGTCTCGAAAAATTGCCCACCGCCGATCCGGCTGGTCCTCAGAACCACCATTGCGAATCACATAATCAGCCACTAAATCCTGGCCTAAATTGTAATTGATGACATAACCCCGGTATTTTTCGATAAAGCTCAGCCGCTGACGAGCTCTATCCGGAGAAAAAAGCCCAAACTCAACAAGCCATTGATGGGCTTGCTCACGGCTCATCTCACCATTGAGATAACCTCTCGCTGCTTCATTCCCTGCATAGTTGAGTCGAGCAAGGACATCCATTACTTTATAATAATGCTCAACAGAGTCCGGATCCAAACCAGCCAGGGGAAATAGGATCTCCTTTTCAAAAGCGATCCGATCATCCATTGGAAAAGCTACCTCAATACCAAAGTTGGCAGTTCCTTCTGCAATCAGAGATTGGGGGCTAAAAAGGGGATAAATCGTGTATTCCAACCATCCTCTGTCATTCACCAGTTTTTTCTCAAGCATTGCGTTGTATACGTGGTGGCCGGGATATCCCTCATGACACGCCAGATCAATAGCCCTATCGATGTATATGGGAAAATCTGTATTGACCTGAATGATGCTCTGATACTTACCCTGATACCAATTGTAACCGCTCCAGGGCTTGTCTGACACATACTCAACGATAAAACTCTCACTTTCAGGAAGTTCAACTTGCAGCAAGGTTCGCTTTCGGGCCTCAGTAATGGCAGCTTTGAAAACATCGTCAAGCTTATCTTTGGGAATCACAAATTGATCTCGCCAAGATTCCACCCGCGCTTGCAAGGGACCTGCCCCCGGGACAAGCTCACTTAGTTCGTCCAATAGTTCTTGGAAATGTAGACGATCATATGTTGGGGCGACAGCATCGTAAAGCCGACGGGTTTCTTCGTCAAAAGGCAGCACTCGTCCGGAGACCATCTCGATGCGAGCCAGCATAGAATTCAACTGCCGGGACAAGTAGTCGTGACGCAGCTTCATCAAAACATCATCATCGTGAACCTTTTCCGACTCAAGCATTTTCAGAAGGCTTTGGCACTGTCGGCCAATTTCTTCCAAGCTGAGCCCCTCCCCTTCCGAACGCAACCTATCCGAACCATAATAGGCGTCGACATAATCCTTGTCATACCGACCCAATGCCAGAGCCAGTTTGATATAGGGCTCGGCTACTCGGCTCATGATGTCTTTGTTTTTCATAGAACCACCCGTTGGTCCTCCTGGTGCGCAAGCTGCTAGCAATGCCAGTATTCCAACCATAATTCGCTTCAAATTATCACCTTTATCCATCTGGACCCGTGCAGGATTCCAAAATCATTGCAGAGACATCTCATCATACCCAAGCCTCGAGTAGGCTGCAACAACAGATCCTATCAACGGCGGATAAGGGAAGATTACGACACCACTCATTTAGGAAAATTTCCCAAATGATAGGGCAAGTCTCGGGTGATTGAACCTATTAGCGAAAATTCCGCAAAATCACCCCAATCATTGACATTTTACTCTGAAGGGTATACTCTACTTGGCCTGTGTTTGAGGCTCAAAGTTCGTTTTTATTTGTTATGGAGGGTATAGGCAAAGTGACAGAACATCACGACATAGATCCCTTGGAAACCCGAGAATGGGTGGAATCATTGGAGGCCGTTTTAGATCGGGAGGGTCCAGAACGCGCCCATTTTCTACTTGAGACCATGATAGAAAAGGCAAGACGCTCCGGCGCGTATCTACCCTACAATGCTACAACCGCCTATTTGAACACTATACCTCCCGAACATGAGGAGCGCTCGCCAGGCGACGGTGATCTGGAATGGCGTATTCGCAGCATCATTCGCTGGAACGCCATGGCTATGGTAGTGGGAGCAAATCGAACTCATGACGGTTTGGGGGGTCATATCGCCAGCTTTGCGTCGGCAGCGACTCTCTACGATGTTGGCTTCAACCATTTTTTTCACGCGCCAACCGAAGACCATGGCGGTGACATGGTGCTCATGCAAGGGCACTCTTCTCCTGG
>JBNKOV010000545.1:0-4297 GCA_050294955.1 Holophagae bacterium | reverse complement strand
TGGGCGCGATAGATTTTTGCCAGCCATCGGGGATTAATTTGGTTCTGGTATCTCGCTTTCCGGGTTGGTTTTTATTACACCAAATTCACGCCATCGCTCCAGCCATTGAGGGAGCACCGTGTTTAGCTCTGTTTCTGCAATGCCTCCATCGATGAGACCTTGTTTTGCAGTTGAAAAAGAATGACCGTCTTTCACGGCCCTGAGCAATTGATATTGAGCGGGCTGCAGATCCAACAGGGCGAGTTGGCAGTCCTTGCGAACGATTAATCCGTAGGTCTTGAGTGGCAGCGGCAGTTGCGGTTTCTTGTCGGCGGTTGCGGCGCGGTAATAGGCGATCACCGGGAAGCTGTGCTGAAAGAGCTGGGTAAGCGGCGACAACCTGGAGTCCCGCTGATCTTCCTGCAACGGCTCATGAGCATCGAATAGCAATGCGATGGCGTACTCGAATTGCGCCAACTCGATCATGAAATCTGGCCAGGATTCCTTCTTGTCTTTGTCGGGTCGGGTTTCTTGAAGGAAGGCCGGGAAACGCTCACCCAGAGTGGCCAGGGTATAACTGGTGGGGGGATATAATTGCAGGTATTCATCGGCGAACCCGCGAAACAGGTCATCTCCCAAGGCGTATTTCAGGGCGGGAAACTGTTGCGCCATACATTCCCTTAGTCGCCAGAGATAGCTCCGCTGATAAAGCGCCAGGTGTTCCCTGGCCGAGAGCCGCTGGGATGATCGAACCACCGATTCAACCGCGTTGGTTTGTAATTGAGGGGGAAGATGGGCGTGGGGCGCTTGTTTGGCGCCGCCCAGGGGATTAATGAGCACGCCCTGCATCCAAAGTTGCAGTTGCTGTAGGGTTGGGCTTGCCGTGTCGCTCATCTCACGCCCCCGTTCAGGGTTTCCAAATCGGGCGTTAGGAAACTGAGCGGGTTGGAAACCGCCTCCATTCCCTCATTCTGGGGAAAATGCTCCATAGAAATCTCTTCTATTTCATCAAATTCGACCATATGGTTCCTGGCCTTTAGGAGTTCGTTGTGCAGGGTTTGGAAATCGGGGATTTTCCCGTCCCATTCAAGCAGAGCGGCAACGCCTCCGGTTAACTGCCAGGCCAGACGGAACAAAGCCCAAACGGGTGGAATCACGGGGCTGTCGTGGGTGTCGATAATGTAAGATCCACAGTTCTGATGCCCCGCGAGATGGATTTGGACAATTCGGTCGTGGGGCAAATTTTGAATATAGGTAATCGGGTTGAAGTCGTTGTTAAAGGCGGAAACATAGACATTGTTTACGTCCAACAAAAGACCGCAGTCGGTGGCCTTGCAAAGCTGACTCAGAAACTCCCATTCCGGGATGGTGGCGTTGGTGAAGCTCAAGTAGGTGCTGGGGTTCTCCAGGATGAGCGGTCGTCCCAAAAAGTCCTGGACAGCCAAAATCCGGCGGGTGACGTGGGCCAGGGACTCTTCATTGAGAGGCAGGGGAAGCAGATCGTGGGTGTTCAAACCCTGAACGCCCGTCCAGCAAAGATGGTCGCTCACCCATAAAGGCTCGATCTCGCTTGCAAGCGCCTTCAGTTTGGCGAGGTAACTCATGTCAAGCGGTTCGGTGGAGCCGATGGACATGGAAACGCCATGCATGACAATGGGATAATGGGCCGCAATGCGGCGCAACACATCTCGGGGCCTGCCGCCCGAGTCCATAAAGTTCTCGGAAATAATCTCGAACCAGTCTACGGGGGGCAGGTTCTCAAGGATGTGGTTGAAATGTTTACTGCGGAGTCCCAGTCCGAGCCCGGGATTGGGAAGATCAATCATTGTGATTGCACTTGCAGTCCTTCATGGTCTTGGGCAAGGCTTTACGGCTCTCGTTGCAGAGTTCCTGCGCGTTTGCCGCCGGACTGTTGTAACCGAAAGTGCAGTACTTGTCTCCAGCGCTGCCGCAAGAGTCGTACCCGCTGGCGAGAGAGCTTAGCCATTGTTGGGGCGGACCACAGGGATAGGGCGAGGGGCCGACATTCCGATTGGCTTCATCCATGCGCTTTTCAAAGAGTTTGCGGGCCAACAGCCAGACGCTCTTTCCTGCATTGGGGCCTTCTGTGCCGAACCGTTCCGCCTGGATGGGCGTGGCGCAACTGCCTTGGGCTGCGCAGTTATTGGCGCCGGGGCGACATTGCTCTTCGGCGCTTCCAAACAGGCCGCATCCCCCCTGGCCCCGACAATTGTTGAGGGTATGGCAGACATGGGCTTGGGTGGCGCAATAACCCGTTCCGGCGCATTGGTTGGTTCCGAACCGGTCGTGGCCTTTACAGGCGTTCAGTCCCATGCAGGCGTGAAGCTCTAGTGGAACCGTTGCATTTTGAGTGTCGTTTGATGGTGAAGGAGACCCGCACGATGATGGGGATGGCCCTCCGCAGGAGTTGGAACTACTCTTGATTTTGGACATAACTAACACGCTCCTCAATAAATAATGAACTCAATCCAAGATCGGTTTTCCAGGATCTTCTTCCTGGTAGGGGGCTACGGGCACGTCGGGCAGATCCAGGATTCTCGGACCAATGTAGGAGATGCTGCTGTTGGAACCTACAGCCTGGTTGTAGAGAGCAATGACCTGTTGTTTGGGACTGGATGCAGCATTAAATTCCCAATTCTCAAAAGTAGGACCGGCCATGCGGGTAACGCCGTCTGATCCGATATAACTCACGGATACCATTTCAGAGCAGAGTGAACTAAGAATCCACAACATGGTCTTGTGGATGCCCATCATGAAGATTTCAAACTGGGTGTTGCCAGCCTTTCGATAACAGGCTTCCGTCATGATGAAGACGTAGGAGTAAACCGCATTGGTGAGGTTTGATAGATCCTGAACCGGGGCGGGATAGTCCGCTGTAGTGGGGTTCAGGGGAACATCGACAACAAAGAGGCTTTTCACGTCGAAGGATGGATCCTGGAGCGAATCCTGGAAATACTTCTGGAGCGCTTTCAACTCGCAGTAGAGCAGATTGAACTTATCGAAATGGGCGAGTTCTTTATGCTTGGGATCGTCGAAGTCGCCGGGTTCGTTGAGGTTCCTGCAATTCACCGAGCCGTCCGGGTTGAGGTGGTTGCCCCCGGCGCCCTCGCCCTGTTCCACAATCTCGTTCAAGGCTTTCAGAGCCGATTTACAATCCACGACATGAATGAGATCGCCACTGTCGTTGGCGTTGACTTCTTGAGGTTTGTGTTCCTTGTTGTAGTAATTGGTATTGATATTGTTATGAGCGTAGTACCCCCGGCCTGGCGTGAGTTGCGCAGCCTTGGTGTTGTATTGGTCGTCTTTGGGGTAGAACCTTTTGATGGCTTTTTCGATCAAGCCATAAAATTCACCAATGGTGACATAGGGGATGGCGGTGGCCTTGTCCCGTTTCCCGGTGATGGGTTTCGGCGATTCAATTTGGAGGAAGGTGTAGAGCTGGTCCAGGGAATATTTGGCGAGGTTGATGGGAAAGGGCGGTTCGTGACCGGGCAGATAGGCCGGCCATTCGCCGGGCGATTTGTCCACCAGATCGGGCATGCCCGCTATGGCCTGTTTCACGTTGGAGGAAAGGGCCATGTGCAGCATCTCTTCCACCACCACGCTCATGATCACGGCGCCGGCCTTGTTGGCGTAAACCATAATCATGGCGCTCATTTCCAAAGCCTTGGGTTCGGCGTCTTCCTTGGGCATTCCGGTCTTCAGAAGCCCTTGCAGCATGGCTGCTTGGATGGCGCTCTGATCGGGGGTTCGGTTGATGGAATAGTAGGTGTAGAGGTAGGTGGGAATGGTGGCAATTTCGATCTCGATGGCTTGTTGCAAAGCATCAGCCATGTTTTCGGGATCGACTGCTTTGGCCCCGCCCAATAGAAGGGTATTTTTCTTCATCAGGTATTTCCTCGCGTCAAAAGGTAGATTCACCGTTTAATAAGATTTTGTAATATTAAACGGAGCAAATACCCCCTGTCAACCTAAAAAAGTAAATTTTACCTGAATGGCATAAATTGTCACAGCCGCGAGAATATATAAACGGGTGTAACGCCCTTATTGTGTATTGGAAGCGGACATTTCAGAACAGGGAGACGCCTGGGTTTGAGATGGCGCCAAGGCCTATCTCCCGGGGCGGCGGGCGGCCTGTATTATGATGTGACCCAACCGTCAGATGGGCATGGTTTTGCCTGTGGACGTCCTGGAGGCATACCTGGGAAGGTGATCCGAGTTTACGGTTCCAACATCGCGATCCTTTAACTTCACCCAGGGCCGTTGGGCCAGGGCTCTGAAATCGTGATCTTTCAAT
>JBNKOV010000544.1:0-4298 GCA_050294955.1 Holophagae bacterium | reverse complement strand
AAGACAAGAATCGACCTTTTGCCTCCCCAATTTCAATGCAAGGCCCAACTGGTTTTCAGCGACCACGGAACCGAAGAAGCGGGAGAAACCGACTTCCAGGCGGGAGGTTTGTCCATGAAGCGCCTGATCGAAATCCGGGAAAAAGACAACCGCCGGGCCGTCTTCACCCTGGAAGCGCCCAAAGACAGGTACAGTGAAATAAAACCCCAATTCAGCGAAATCATCAAAAGCTTAAGCTGGTGAGCCTCCTACAAACCCCATTCTTTTGCCTTACACACAAGCTGACTCTTGAATCTTTAATCCCCACAGCCCATAATAGCCAGGACAAAAATGCTGGTTTGGAGAGCGAACATGACCGAAAACAAGCGCCCCTCCTGGGACGATTACTTCATTCACCTCATGATGAGCGTGGGTGAAAGAGCCACCTGCAACCGTGGAAAATGCGGCTGCGTGATTGTGAAAGAAAAGCGCATCATCACCACGGGTTACGTGGGTTCGCCGCCTGGATTCCCCCATTGCGACGAGGCGGGGCACGAATTAAAACGGGTCATTGATGACGATGGCAATATTAAAGAACATTGCGTGCGCACCATCCATGCGGAACAAAATGCGATCTGTCAGGCCGCGCGATACGGCATCCCGTTGGAGGGCGCCACCCTGTATTGCAAGATGGAGCCTTGCCGGGTTTGCGCCATGCTGGTTGTGAGCGCGGGCATCGTTAAGGTGGTGGCCCTCAACCGCTACGCAGCCGGAGCCGATTCCCGTCATATTCTTGCAACCGCCGGTGTGGAGCTGACCGTAATCAACGATCAGGTTCAACAATACCCGACCTGACCCATTCAGCGTCGGGCAAACTCCCGAGCCGCGTCTCTTTTCTTTAATCTACCGAGAAAAAGATGCTGGAACACCTTCTTTTTCACTCCCAATTTGAGCCGCTTGAAAATATATCCCGGGCTGCCTTCCAAGGGACTCAATCCCGCGCATTCCTCGGGCAACATGACCAGGCTCACATGGATATTGGGCGCAAGGCCAATGGGAAGATTGTGTTCCATACAAGCCTCGTAAAGCCTTCTAAATACTGGGATCATCTCGTCGGTGGTGGGAGGATCCAGTTCGGCGTATTGGGTGCCTTCCAAGGGCCTGAACACGCATACGGTGGGAATGGCGCCCACGGAGGTGATGTGGTTGATTGCGGCGATGGAACTCTCCGGCGGCTCCAAACCGGCAATAATCTCGCCATTGGTGACCCAGGGCTCTTTTATATTCTGTTTTTTGCCAAGCTCTGCGCAATACTCAATGGTTTTCAGGTAGCGATCCAACCCGTAGAACCGGTCCTTGCCAGGACATACCTCGGTGAAACGCGCCCTATCATAAATCTCAAAACAGAAAGAAACGCGGTTCACACCCATTTCCCGGAGCTTATCGTAACGGGAAAGATCCGAATGGGGCGGGGTTTGAACGCCAATCAGCAAACCCGTCTCCCGCTTCACCGCCTGGATCAGGGGTTCTAATCTGCCCAGATAGGATTCATCCTCATAATGGCCGGTGTTAAAGTCTACATAGGTAATATGCGACTCTTTTCTAGCGGTTTCCACCACTTCCAGCACATCGGCGACGGTCTTTTCCTGGGCGTCGTCCTGGCCCAGATTGAGGCCGATGGAGCAATATTTGCAATTTTCCTTGTTCTTGCCCTGCCAGAACTCGCAAACCCCCGTGGGGTAGATGCCCAGATAGGTGCCTTGCAGAGAACCCACCTGGCGCATGGGTTTGCCCGAGGAGGTTTTTTTACCATACCATGTAGGCCGCGGGGCCAGTTTAACCGGAACGCAATCCCCATTGGGATGACGCACGGTAAAAACATCGTCCTCAAAATGAAGCTCGAAGGGACTTTCCGCCGTAAAGGCTTCCGTTACCGGCACATTGGTCCAAATATCTTGAGGAAGCAGCAACTCCAAACCACTGCCCAAACCCGCCCGGGTGCGGATGATCTCCCGACCCGACAAAATGGCCGTTTCCGCCTGAGACGTCATCCTCATGCCTTCGCAATAAAGGGCCAACTTCAATAACGAGGGATTGAAATAGGATCCTCTGGGCTGAGACTTGCTCGGTTTGCGGGTTCTTTTGGCTGGGGCGACATTCATGGGGAAACCTCCTTGGGATTGTGGGGCAGCTTGGGGTTGAGCATCCAATTCGGACTGCTCGATCCGCTATTATGCAACGATTCAAAAGAAAAGGACACCAAAATCAACTTCTCGCCTCCCTATGGGATTTTAATCCTGAAAAGCAGGGCGATGTGGACAGCCCGCGCCCTGGCAAAAAATTGGCGAGCACGCAAATGATGGGCGGCATGGCGAGCCAGAACGCAGCGTACAAAATTTGAGGACCCATCCACGAGGTCGGCCAGAAGGGCGTAAAGGGCAACAGGCTGAGGATGAGCAGGAAGACGCAAAGGGTTAAAGCTGCGAGCTGCTTCATGGGCAGTCCGGCATAGCGGGCGCCGGCTGCAAGGCCCAGACTTAATCCGCCCAGCAACAAGACGTGAAGATAGAGAATGCCTACCCCATGATGGGTGGTGAGATGTTCCAGCGGCAACAAGGCAGCGGCGAACATGGCCAGACTCTTGAGAGACAGAAAACCCAGTGGAGCCAGCCAGAACCATTGTTTCCTAAAGTAGGCGAGCAATAGAAGCTCAAGCAATATTTGCCCCAAGCCTACCGCAACCATGCCTGCTCCAATGCGGGTGGAAAACGGAAAAATCTCGCCCATGGTCCAAGCGGGCATGCCTAAGGGAACGGCCAGGGGAAGGCCGGCAAAAATGAGAACCAACGCCAGCACATGATGGCTTTGGGCATGCCTCAACTCAAGGGTTGCGAAAACCAGACCCAAGAGAGCGGGAACGCACCAGCCCTCTTTAAAAAGGAACAAGAACCAGTGGGTTAAAGCCTTGGGTGAGGAAAAAGCCTCAGATCCCCCCAGGTGAAGGAGCGAAATTCCCCAGGCCCCGAAGCTGCTGAGCACCAGAAAGGTGAGCGCCCCATCCCAGAAAAGCATGGGCAGATCGTGGGGCATGTTCCGCGCGGCGTAGAAATAGACCACCACAAAGGCGTACCAGGTCAACATATTCAAGCCGGAAATAATGGTGGATAGTGGAAGTCCCGCTAAAGGCGTTGGCCCATAACCGTAGAGGGTAAAAAAGGGAAAGGATAGGCTCGCCAGGGCCAGAGATCCCGAGATGACCCATAAAAAGGGCTTCAGAGATAGCATTTTATTTTTCAGAGAGATATGCCGAGCGATTAAAGTAAACAGGCCAGGGGTCAGCCACCCAAAAACCATGAGATGGGAATGACCATGACGAAGATTGATGGGATCCAGACCCAGAGGAGACCAACCCAACATGACGCCGCGAAACAAGACGCCGCCAACACCCGCAACACAGAAACAAATCAGGGCGGCCTTCCAGATAATGGTCAATGCATCCAAGTTTTTAGCCCGCATCTCAGCTCCTTACGCCAGGTAATGGAAGCAATTTTGTTGCCAATTCGAGCCGCCTTGGGCTTCTCCATGGGCGCTGGAGAACCGAATAGAAAGGATGGGTTAATTTCATCCCGCGCCTGGCCAATCATATTGAGATTGAATTGCAAGATGTCTTATTACAGTAATTTAGAACCAGTGTAAATTTTCGCAAAGGCTGAGAGAGTTTCCTCGCAGGCCTTGGGGATGTCACATTTTTGCCACCTTTTTCAGCATGAAAGGGACCGTGTTCCGGGCCTTTAACCCATGAAACAGGCGAGTTATACAGAGCCGCCAGATTTTGGCAGGATTCTTGATATATAAAAAGAGCCATCTCACGTTCGAGGTGATGCGGAGAAGCCTTATCCATCGGATTAATGGAGACACCATGGATCTATCTGTTTATGTAATCGGCTTGAATTTCAAGTTGGCCAATTTAGATCGGTTGGGACATGTTCAGTGGCCGGACCCCAAGCACATCAACACCTTTTTGAAATGTGTCAAATCGGCCTTTGGAGTTGATGAGTGTTTCTTTTTACAGTCCTGCAACCGAAGAGAGTTCTACTTCTACGCGCCAAACCTGAACGTACCGGCCGATGAGTTTAAAACCCGTTTCCTCGAGTTCCTGGGCAAGTCTCTGAATCGGGAATTGAACCCCGATGAATTCCTTTATTACGAGGAGGCCGAAGCGGCGCACGCCGGCCAGCGGGTGGCGCTGAACCTGCACGGGGTCCGCAGCGACGAGATGACGCGCGGCGACGTCCTGGCGCGGCCACAGGCGCTCAGCC
>JBNKOV010000543.1:0-4300 GCA_050294955.1 Holophagae bacterium | reverse complement strand
CATCCAATAACAAGCACGGACAGAGCCAGCGGGATACGAGGTTTCCGCAAAGGCTCAAAAGTCCAAAACCTCAACCAACCTCGCCCCTTTAAGCAGAAAACCAACCCAGAGACCCTAGTGCGCCAAAAGTGATCCCGCAGGTGGACCAGGGTTGATCAAGTGGCTTCTGGTCCATTCTTGCAACAAAGAAGCCCGAGTCAATCCTAGCCTAAATCCCACCCATACCGTTTACGGATGGACCCTGGCTAGTTGGGCGCTAATTGACTTCGATGCCCAGCATCAACCAAAATGCGTTTTCTGCAAGTATCGGAATTTTATACTTCCTAGCTTTTCTTGCCTTTGAGGACATGCTGTTGGGATCAGCTAATACGAGATAATCCAAACGCTGGGTCACATTTTTCTCGGCAATCATGCCAGCACTTTTTGCAATAGCTTGGGCCATGGTTCTCGTGAGACGGTCCCCATTAATTGTACAGGTCATTTCACCGCTGAAACAAACGGATTTACCTTGGAAATTCATATCGCGTGTGACCAATTCTTCGGGATAATCGCCTGTCCTAGAAGCTGTGATGATTTTTTCTAGATCTCGGTCCTCAATTCCTAGCAAGTGAGCAACAAACTTCAAATCTCGCCATTCTCTTTCTGTAATTACATCATCACTCAGAGCATGGAAAACCAGGTCTCGAAGATACTGTATATGAGCAGATTGTACTTCTCTAATTCCCAAACCTGAATGCATTGCCATCCATATGAGGTTATCCGACTCTTCATCGTCAATGTCACGGTCTAGTAGAGCCTGGTCAAGCAAGGCTAAATAGGGGTCCAATTCTGGAGTCTTTGAGCTAGATTCCGGCAAATCTGTCTGGATGCGTTTCATAAAGGCAGATGGCGTTGCTGGTCTTTTTCTGGCTGCATCTCTGGAAAGGCTTATACCGGAAACCTGCAATTCAGGCCAATGTTTGAGGGCTATTTCAAGGTGATCTTGATACTCAGCAACCAGATTTTCAACCCTTTGTTTTTGTAAGCACTTTTTGAAAAGGGCCGCAGTGGCGCAGGCGTCGGCCCTGGCTGAGTGGGCATTATTGTGTGGGATATTAAATGTGCGGCATAGCTTGCTCAGGTTATGTTGTTTTAAGGCGGGATAGGTTTTTCGCACAAAACTCATGGTGCAAATATGTGGGCATTTTGGGATTGTAAGGTTTATTCGATTGAATTCATAAAGGAGAAAGCTGATGTCAAATTCCGCGTTATGAGCGACCCACACTGCATTGCGTAGGTGATGAAGAATGTCTCCTGCAATAGTATCAAAGGTAGGTGCATTTTGAACGTCAGCCGCCATGATTCCATGGATATGGGTTGGACCCAAATCTCGTTCTGGATTTAGAAGCGTGGTATATTCTGAAATCACCTCGCCTTTCCTATTCAATTTGAAAATGGATATCTCAATAATCCGATGGTGATGACTAGGGGAAAGGCCTGTGGTTTCCAGGTCAAATACTGCAAAGTCCATATGGGGCTCCTGTTTTTAAGGCTTGGGAGTTTTTGTTGCCGTTTTTGCTTCCAGGGGATTGGGTCCCTCTTAGAAGCTATTCGAAAATTGTTGACGGAAGGGATCAGGCCATTGGAAATTTCAGCCGGTATTGCTGTTATCTAATACACGAAGATGTGGCGGGTTGGCCTGTTTGCTTGGATTATTGATCAATCCAATTTTGGAGTTTTGTTCTTTAATGTCTAGCCAGTTAGATGGCAGGAACTTAAATTTTAGAAGGGGCATATGCGGTGAGCGACTTTTTCAAATTATGGATGGTTGTCCCTTCTCGAGTGAAAACGAATATTGTGGTTGTCTTTGCTTGGCATCGTGAGAGCCGTGCATCATGAGTCTGTGAGGGGTAACTGGAAAGAAATGCTTTATCTGTGCCGTAAGGTATTCCATGTCGATGGATTGTAGTTCTATTTCAGAATCATGCTCCTGAGGTCCCGCTAAGAAGCATTTCTTTGGGTTTGCAGGCCAATTCTCACAATTTTTAATTGGAGCACGACGGCATTTGGGCGTTTCCCTAGATATAAGCGGCAAGTCGTGGAACACCATGGCTATGGTGGAGAACCGCCTTCTCATGCGCAACCACATGGAGGCAGTCTGTCCGGAGCTGGCGGTCGAATAGATGTAATGGCTTATTATGTTGCCTTGAAAGATCCAGGTTGATTGCTCTCAGCTTCGCTTCTCACTCGGGCGTCTTCAGTTATTCTTAATATCCAAGCCCGGTTTACCTTCTGAGAACGTAATTCTGAAGTCGTTATTTTAGATTCCTTTGCATTGGTGCTTCCATTAGAGATAAAGATAAGCTTTAATAGGGGCATGTTGAATAAGGTATTTGAGGAACGGTAAATGACGCCAGAAGGACAGGCACAACCCTTAATTATTGGATTAGACGCAGTGATCGTCGCAGTTACTCAGGATGAGCCCCATGTACTCACTGTCCGTCGCACGGATCATGTGCTGACCCAGGAAAGTACAGAACACCGAGCGTCTCTTCCATTTGGTCCTTTCGAACCCGCTCAACATCGAACTCTTGAGATTGGGTTGCGGTCCTGGGTTTCAAAGTTGGCTGGTTTGCCGCTGGGTTATGTCGAGCAACTTTACACATTTGGAGATCGTTTTCGGGATCCCAGAGAGCTGGCAGGCGGACCCAGAGTTGTTACAGTGGGTTATCTCGCTCTGACTCGACAATCCAGACCTTCCGGGGCAGGGGATGCGCAGTGGCGCAGTTGGTATGCCTTTCTACCATGGGAAGACAGGCGGGCGGGGCGGTCTCAAATTATTGAAAAACAGATTATGCCCTTTTTAGAACAATGGGCTGGTAGAGATGAGCGTCGCCGCGAACGAATTTCTCTGAATCTTGGAGATGATCAGGCGGGTTGGGACCCCGAAAGGGTTTTGGAGCGTTATGAACTGCTTTATGAGGCTGGACTGGTCATGGAGGCCCATTTCGATGAAGAAAAGCGCCGACGCTTTTCTCCTGAAGAGGGTATTGTTGAGAGAGACGGCGTTGATTTAGTTCAGCTCAAGGCAGTTGCTCAAAAGATGGGAGCCCCTATGGCCCACGACCATCGTCGGATTCTGGCTACCGCCATCAGCCGTATGCGAGGCAAGTTAAAATATCGACCGGTGGTTTTTGAATTGTTGCCGGACCATTTTACGCTGCTTCGTCTCCAAAACGTGGTCGAATCACTAAGCGGCGTGACTCTCCACAAGCAGAATTTTAGAAGACTTGTTCTCAACACGGGTTTGGTGGAGGATACGGGCGCCATGGAATCTCGGACAAGAGGCCGCCCTGCTGCGCTGTTCCGGTTTCGCCGAGAGGTGCTTAGAGAGCGACCGGCCCCGGGCGTGAGTTTACCTTCTTCTATTCACTGATCTGAGATGGGTTTCGCCCAATTCAGGTTCATTAAACTGGATGGGGCCGTTGCCGCGGACGCTTCCCATTGATTGGGCTGGTTGATAAGGGCTCTCAGGGTGGCCAGGAACGTGGTTCTGGGGATGTGAACCGCACCCATGGATTCAAAGAAATTATTGTGGACCTGACAATCTATGAATGGCGCGTTTTTAAATCGAAAAACAAGGGCTGCAAGAGCTGCTTTGGAGGCGTCCGATTCCAGGTGGAACATGCTCTCTCCAAAAAAAAAAGGACCCAGCGCTACACCGTAGAGGCCGCCGGCCAGTTGGTTGTGAAGAAAAATCTCCACGGAATGGGCGTACCCCATGCGGTAGAAATGCTTGTAGGCTTCGATCATATCATCTGTTATCCATGTACCATCCTGCTCGGGCCGATCCAGTTGTGAACAGTATCGAATAACTCTGTCAAAAGCTGTATCGTAGCGTATTTCGAAAGGTTTCTTTTTAAAGACCTTCCTCAAGCTGCGCCTAATTTTCAGCTCGTCTGGGAAGAGCACAAATCGGGGGTTGGGCGACCACCACATAAGTGGTTCGCCTTCGCTGAACCAGGGAAATATTCCGGAGCTGTAGGCTGCAAGAAGGCGAGCTGGAGATAAATCACCGCCAATAGCCACAACGCCGCTTTCATCAGCGCCTTCCGGATCGGGAAATACAGGGTGTTCGTTAAGCAGGTAAACAGTCACGGCTTAATTCATGAGGGAAAGGATGAATCGAACGATGTGTTTCACGTGATTGGGCGAGTTTTTTAGGTTTGACTGGTTGAACCAGCAAATGGGGCCGCCGTCGCGAAACTCTGGCGTGGCCATAACCTGGCCCAGGTAGACATAATCAACGTAATCTCGCTCC
>JBNKOV010000542.1:0-4301 GCA_050294955.1 Holophagae bacterium | reverse complement strand
GCGAAACCTCAGCCGGGCCTACTTCGTGATACAAATCCAAGCTCGCCTCCATGCCCGCATACCCAAAATTGTTCATAGTTCCCATTTCAACTCGTTGCGCATCAGCGCGAAACGGCTTTTGATAGTCCACAAAACCACCGCCTCTAGTGAGAAAAGAAACGGGATCCTCCTGGCTTAGCCAACTCACGAGTGCAGGCTCCATGGTTTTCATAATCTCTGGATGAATATATACAAACCCGGTTCCTTCAGGAGAAAGCAACCATTTATGCCCGCCGGAAACTACAAAGTCAAGCGGGGTGTCTTCCAAGTTCATGGTAAGTGGTCCCAAACCTTGGATCACATCTGCGCAAATTTTAATGTTACAGCTGTCTCTAAGCCTTGATAGAAGGGAAAGAGGGGTTACGTAACCCGTTTGGTATTGAACCCAACTCACGGCCATCAGGCGTGGTTTTTGGGCCATGGCAGCTTTAAAGGCCTGGTTTTCTTGCAGCAAATCGAGGGGTTTTAGCCAGATCACCCTCAAACTATGACGCCTGGCCGCCGCTAGCCAGGGAGCGACATTTCCTGGAAACTCCCCCTCCAACAAAACCAGGGAATCACCCTCTCGCCAAGGGAACTCATTGGCAACCAATACCAAACCATGAGACGTATTTTGGGTAAGCCCTATATGATAGCCGCTGCAGCCAATTAACTTGCCGATCTTTTCTCGAACCCTTTTCCGACAGGCCGCGCCTTCTTTCCAGGCGTTAAGGCCTACCCGTGCGAACCGATCCATCAAAGCGTTCATAGCAGCTGATGCTCTTATATTTAATGGGGAAATGGAGGCATGATTAATATAGGCCTTATACTCCAGGTTTGGGAAGAGTTCAGTTTTCCAATCCATTTTCAAAACTCCCTGGCAATGTGTAGATCCAGTATAACCAAGACCAGAGAAGAAGATACCACAGAGGACCTCTCGTGATCTAGAATACATTGGATAATAAACCCATTCAATCTCTACGAAAACCAAGCGCAAAGCAAACGAGAATAAGATTGACATTCCCACTAATTGTGCCTTAAATAGGCATCATCCACGCCTTGGGCATGGCGACAGGTTCTTTCACGATTGTCATTTTGAGGTTGTCATGAAGAAAACAGTATGTGTCTTCTGCGGTTCCAGAAGTAAGGTTAACCCCAAGTTCATGGATACAGCACGTGAAGTTGGCGCGTTATTAGCGGACAACGGCTTCAACTTGTTGTATGGAGGCGGTTCTATTGGGCTCATGGGCGCATCAGCCCGTTCAGCCCGAGAAAAGAACGGTTGGGTTATTGGCGTTATCCCAGAAATCCTCACAGGCCGTGAGGAACTTAACGAGTCTGCTGATGAAGTAATCATCACCAAAGACCTATTTGAACGCAAGGAAATCATGATCCAAAGATCAGACGCTTTTGTTATTCTGGCAGGCGGCTTCGGCACTTTGGATGAACTCTTGGAGGTCATGACCCTTAAGCAACTCAGCGTCCATCAAAAACCCATAATCATTGTAAACACAAATAACTATTACGGCCCCCTTTTGGATTATTTTGACGCCGTTAGAAAAGAGGGGTTCGCGCCGACGCAAAAATATTGGGATGTGGTTGATAATTCCAAGGAATTGATTTCGATATTACAGAAAGCGCTTGTAGTAGAGACTCCGTCCAAGGCTTGAGCCAAAAAAAGCCCGGAATTTCCGGGCTTTTCTAAAACTTGAATCTAGAGGAAGCGGGCGGTTAATCCGGAGGCGTGGGATCGCTTTCACCCTTTCTTCTCAGGTCGTTGTTGATGGAATCGCAGTCAAAGGTCATTACAAATTCCAACAGACCGCCCATTTCGTCGTCGGACTCTTCTCTCAGACGGTTTTGAATGCTGTTGGTAACAGAAATCTTGGAATGTGGTATGGCTTTACCGCTGCAACGTTCAAATATGACAAGGTTCACCAGGTTATAGTAATACTTGTCGGTATCGCCAATATCCAAAATTAGACGCTGAGCTTCAACTGTGAATTCGTATCCGTCGTCGAAGTTGCCAAGCAACATGTGGTAAAAACCCATATCAGAGAGGCTATCGGCCACCATAGACACATCGCCCGTGATCTGAGCTTCTTCATAAGCCTTCTCAGAGAAGCTTAAAGCCAGTTTCCAATCGGAATTGGTGAAGGCGATATCACTCCAAAGCCTGTAATAAGACATGAGGTTGATGTCGTTTTGTTCAGCGATGGTAAGCGACTCGTCAAGAATAGTTTCAACCATTTCCAGATCGCCGAGGGTAAGATAAACACGTGCAGTAACCAGGTTTACGCGATATAAATTTGCGTTAAGGCCCAGTCTCTGATAAAGGTCTTTAGCTCGGAAAAAATAACTGACAGCTTCGGGATATCGACCTTTTTTCTTGGCGATCATGCCTTTGAGGTAAATACAATTGGCCTTGGTTTTGTCGTCAAGCACCCATTCTTCTTGATACATCATCTTGTCAACGAGGCCGTTGGCTCGGGTTAATTCACCCTTTGCGTATAATGAATACGCCACGTTGAACAAGGATTTAAAATCTCTAGTTGTAAAATAATCATCCTGGCTCATGACCAAAGCCGCATCAGGGCCTTTTTCACGAAAAACATCGGTGAAGCCAATTCTCAGGCCGATGGCCACAGCTCCAAACGAAAATACTATTACCAGGAGGAATGCTATAATCTTTTTCATTTTCATAATCGCCTCCCCTCTAGATCCATCAAGATACAAGATCACCATCCACTCTCTTTATAATATAGTGTGTTTTGTCAGAAGTTGCAAAACATTTTCTTTACAGACATCCAGACATCACTTTGGACAAAATGCTACGGAGCATCTAATCCGCTCTAAAGCTTACAATTACCTGACAATTCACTCCAAACATTTTTCTTAAAAAAAATAATGCTCTTAAGCATGGAGTGATAAAGGAGTTAAGCGATCGGGCAATATTCCCCACGCACCTGGGGTATTTCCCCCTAACATTTGTCACACCTTCGCTTTCCACTCACATCAGGGCGAAGCAAGGATTTCCCAATTTACATGCAATAAAAACAAGGATAGATTTCTTGTTTTTCTGTCCAAACCCTGTAACAAATAATTATTTAAACCTCGAAAAGAGTGCCTTTCGCTGGACCAATTCCATCTTAAAGCACCTAAAATCTCCTATCTAAACTATTGCTTTCACCAAAATGAAAAGGAAGGGACACGTTCAAATCCAAATCCCACAACTGATTTGTTCCCAGTAGAAGGAGTCGTTTTTTGGAAACAATGGGTTTTATCAGTTTAACATTTTGAGGCAATATCACCTCGTAACCAGAACCCTCGTCTGTTGGCGCAATTTGGATTCGATCTTCTCTAAACAAAAGATTTAACCTTGAACTGGGATCACCCCAGCGAATTCTGTTCTTTACAAACACGGAAAACTGGGAAATATCCGCAACCAGACCGTTGGGAACCGTAACCTCCGAACGAATCAAACTCCAAGATCCCTGCAGAGGTTTACCATGGGTGAGGTAGATCCATCCGTTGGGATCAGGTTGGGCTGCTGCAACCGGACCAGAAGACGGAATATCAAAATCTTCAACCCTATCCCGCTCTCCACTCAAGCGATATAACCCGTCACCACCGACATAGAGTGGTTTTTGCGGTTCTGGCGCGAGGATAGCTGCTGGCGCTTCCCCTTCTGGCATTCCAGGAAAATTACCGGCCTGTATCCAGGTCTGACTCTGGGTGGAGCCAAGCGATATAACCCCTGCCTTCGTTGGTATGAGATGGTGAACCTGGTCAGACTCCTTGATAGCGATGGGAAGGCCAGTTACCCTATCATCGTTAAAACGTCCCCTTTGCAAAACTCGCACTGAAGACCCACCGGAGCTTTTGTCGGTATTCATCTCAACCTTGCCGTCCCTGAAATATCGCCAAAAACCATCGAAACCCAGATATTCATCCAGCCTAGAGATGCGATCGGTTCCTTGATCACTCACTCGCAGGAAATCATTCTCTCCCAATTTTAAACCCAAGCATGGAGCGCCTTCCACCGCCCCCAACCTCACATCTCTAACCTTTTGTGCATCTATCCCAACCTGTTGGGGCCTTGTCAGTTTTGCCAAATTAAAATTATCGGCTTCAACCACCCGCCAACCGTCCCGCTTTGACACCAGATGCAGTTTGTCATTGTACAATGCAAAAGATCCGAGATCATCCCAAGTAAATCGTCCATCTAATAGTTGAATGGGTTCATTTTGAAATTGGCCCTGTAAATAACCTGGATTGTCCTG
>JBNKOV010000541.1:0-4310 GCA_050294955.1 Holophagae bacterium | reverse complement strand
GTTCTTCTCGGCCTTCTGGGGTGGTTTCACGGCTTAGGGTGTCAATGGTTCGCTGGTGCAGCTCATGGGTTTCTTCCCTGGTGTCGCCAATACAGGTGATTCCCAATTTGCCACATTGACTTAAAGCGCCGATCATGTGAAATGCCACGCCATGTTGTAGATAGGTGTGAAAATGCAGCTCGTGGTAAGCCACCACGTCGATAAGATCTTCAGGCCCCATGCCGCGATATTTGGGATCCAGCAGATTGTCGGTAGCCAGGTAGTATTTCTCTTGTCCCTTTGACGACACAAAAAGCCCCCTCCCCTCGTCGTAATGGCCTTCAATGAGAAATTTCATCATAGCAAACGGGTGGGTTGTACCGCCTCGCCTCAGATTTATTTCAATCGCATAACGGTCAAAGCCGCCCTCATCATTTAGGGTCATGATGAAATCCACCGCGAACCGACCGATAACCCCTTTCTTACTGAGCACTTCAGCAACTTTTCGACCATCGTTTTGCAGGGCAAGTCGATAATCTCTCTTTGCGGGAAAACTACAGCCCATAAAGACCTGCCCGGTAGGACCGCCCATAATTTGATCGTGTGTGGAAATAACTTGCGGCTCTTGAATAGCATTCACCCGAGCCTGAACCGAGGGACTATATTTCACATCGCCCTCAACAAAGGTCTCCACGACACCCTCAATTTTATGAAATTTCTCCTCAAAAGTAGACCAGACCTCATTATGGGCCTCAAATTTCATATTGCTGAGATGTTTCTCAAGCACCTGCTTTCTATCTGTTTCCGGCAAACCTTTATGCTGAGCGATCGTGCGATAATCGAACATGGCGTTGCCCATGCCTGAAAAACCCTCATTCAGCTTGACCACCGCCCGCTTGATATCGGGCTGCTCCATCCATAAACGGTCGAGGGAATCCACAATATCTCGCGTGCTTTTAAGATCTTCAAAGCCCTTGGGCACGGGGATGCCCGCCTCTTTCAAAATACGGCGACACCCACTTTTGCTTCCCAGGTAATGCAGATCGGGATCGGTCCCGTAAACCGGGATGCCCAGCCGAACAGCCAGGGTTCGCTCCATGGGCGTGGTATTGAACACAACCATATGGGTCCTGTCGAAATCCACAATATTCTTCCTAATGCGATCCAACAACCAGGGACTGTCTAAGATTTTCTGGGTCAGGGGTTTGTTGGAAGCGTCGTTGGTGTCCAACATGGTGAGGCGCCGCAAAGCGTGACCCAGGGGAATGCCGGTCAAAAAATTGAGATAATACTGGGTGATGATGGGATGAATTTTGGTAGATGAAATAAAGATGACCCGGCTTCTGGGACGCCGAAGCAGCATGAGCATGCAAAGAAGACGCTCCTCGTAGTACATGGTCCCTTCAATTTTAGCCAATTCCGAGGTGTCCAGAGTGAGAGAAGGCACGACAATGGTGGTGTGAGATTCCTGCCGGTTGGAGGCAATGCGCCGATAAATGAGTTGCAGCTTTCTCTGGTAGGAATAAAAGAGTTCTTTCTCAGCATCGGAACCGGGTATGGGAAAATTGCGATCAAGTGGAATATTTTCGAGCATAACGACTCCTGGCTGTGAAATCTGTATTCTATCTTCACACTATAAAGGACATTGCAAAAAATAGGAATAGTAAGCTTGGTATTTTTCCTAAAAGGTGGTTCAATAGAGTCTTTTTTAGAAGCAAAGCCCATGTTTTTCAAGTATTCACTCTCAATTATTGCTTGATTTTCAACATACGGTTGTTTAATATTCAACACACGGACTATTGAATATGGCGCGAGACATCGTCCATCAGATCATTCCACATCATTTTTCAATTAAAGCAGGTAGACCATGATGCCTGCGCCTGTATCCGCGATCCGGAAGGCCTTTCAATCCCAACAAAAACCGTCGTCGAACCGAGATCTTGCTCTACTAAAGCTATAGCAAGGCTTTTGGCAGGAACTTTGCTTAAATTCTATTGTGTAATAGTGCGTTGTTACGCAACAAATTGTTGAAACACCTGTCCAGAGATAGGTAAACACAGAACCATAAAGATTAAAAGAATGACGAAATCGGGACGATGCATCAATCAAAGTGCTGATGGGGAACAGTACGAACTTAGGGGTTCGGAAGACGCCCTTGTCTGGTCCTGCGCGCCCCTTGCGGCGCAGGTTGCTGGCCTATGCAGCCAGGAGCCGCGACTATGATTGACGGCTTTTTTGACGGTCTGCTAAAGTTTCTCTACTTTTATCCGTTGTTCATGGCCTATCTTTGGATGATTGGCTCCATCTACTACTACTATCACTGGGAGACCAAAGAAGCAAAGGATCCCAGCGACGCGCCCAAACTGCCCTATTCGCCCAGGGTATCGCTGATCGTTCCCTGCCACAATGAGGGAGACAACGCGAGGGAGACCGTCAAATACCTGGTAAATCAGGACTATCCCGATTTTGAAGTTATCGCAATAAACGATGGCAGTACGGATAATACCGGAGAAATTCTCGACGAATTAATGGAAATCTACCCCAAGTTGCGGGTCGTGCATCTCGCTCAAAACCAGGGGAAAGCCATGGGTTTACGCATGGGCGCCCTTATCTCGCGATCCGATTTCTTTGTTTGTGTAGACGGAGACGCCCTCCTGGACCCCCATGCTACGACCTGGATCATGTCCCATATGATCTCCTCGGCAAGGGTCGCCGCTGTAACGGGAAACCCCCGAATTAGAACCCGTTCAAGCATTTTGGGCAAGCTGCAGGTAGGCGAGTTCTCCGCCATCATTGGACTCATGAAACGGGCTCAGCGCATTTACGGACGGGTGTTCACCATATCCGGCGTTTGCGCAGGTTTTCGAAAAGCAGCGCTCCACCGAATTGGTTATTGGAGCACCGATATGATAACCGAGGACATCGATATCAGTTGGCAGCTTCAGTTGGACCATTGGGATATAAGATACGAGCCCAACGCCCTGTGCTGGATCCTCATGCCCGAGACGCTTCAAGGCCTTTGGAAACAAAGAGTTCGCTGGGCGCAAGGTGGAAGCGAGGTCATCCTCAAATACTGGAAGAAAATGATGAACTGGAAGAAGCGCCGCATGTGGCCGGTCTTCATTGAATACACCGTATCGGTGTTCTGGGCCTACTGCCTCACAACAACCGTTTTCCTTTGGATTGTGGGACTTATCTTCAGCCTCCCTTCATTTCTCCACATGCCTTCCCTCATGCCAGGATGGAACGGAATTGTCCTTGCATTCACCTGCCTGCTCCAGTTTTTTGTGGCTATGATGATTGACGGCCGATATGAGCGGGGGCTTGGCAAATTCTATTATTGGATGATCTGGTACCCTATTGTTTACTGGTGCATCAACGTTGGCACAACAGTCGTAGCCTTTCCCAAAGCGCTCTTTAAGAAGAAGGGCGCAAGGGCCGTATGGGTAAGCCCGGACAGGGGGCTTCAATGAGTCGCAGCTTAATTATCGACTCGCCATCGCTTCAAACCCTGCGAAGGCGATTCGCCTTCAATTTCGTCACCTTCCTTTTTTGGGTTGTCTGGTTCTACCTGTGGATGCCTCTGGTCACCCTGATCGCCTGGACATTCGGCCTGCAGGTTGTGTATGAGCATATGATTGTCCTTGAAGGTTGGAAGGGCCTCTCGCGGCTTCTCACCTTCTACTTCACCACCATCACCGCCTTGGGCTTTGTGTTTATCGGGTGGGCGCTATACAACAATATTCGTTTTAGAAACAAGAAACGTCGCGGGAACGGCGGCAGGGTTGAAGTTCAGGACCTGGTTGATTTTTATCACGTTGGCCCGGAGATGGTAGCCAAAGGCTCTCAGTCAAAACGGGTTGTGGTCCACTTCAATCCCGAAGGCGGCATTGTGAACATGGAATGCGACCTGCCCATGAATTAGACTCTCTGGTGTTTTAAAACACTGTTTGATAAAATAAAGATGTACGAAGGGAGGCTGCATCAAATTGAAATCTCCCCTGGTTTCAATTCGGGCTTCCAAAAAAGGGAGGTGTTGAACCACATTATAGATGTTGAACGAAGATTCAAGGGCTGAGGAATTCACTTGAACGCCCTGCCAAAAACACCCCCAGATCTATCTGGAGTTCTGGCGCCCACTGAAAAATGCATGGAGTTACGAGCGCGATGCTCGGACCAATACGCGAGCTTTTTCTGGTTAGGTGAAACAGAACCACCAATGGGTAGATGACGGGTCTTTGACAGGCGAAAAAGAGAACCCAACGAATCGAGCGCAGATGAATCCCAAGCGGCAAACGGCTACGAACAGTTTCGAGCCAAACGCATATCCC
>JBNKOV010000540.1:0-4316 GCA_050294955.1 Holophagae bacterium | reverse complement strand
CGGAGACCACCGATCCAAACGAAGGTTTAACTCGATTGGAGACCTCCAAAAACCGCAACACAGATCTACTGTTGCGCTATATACTCAATCCCTGGACTGCGCTGTATCTTGGTTATAACTCCAACGAGTCCAATTTCCAAATTATAGAAACAGAGAACGGCAGGCAAGTCATTCCCACGCTTAAAGAGTTGAACAGGGATGGAAAACAATACTTTTTAAAGTTCTCCTATCTCTTTCAGTTTTAAACCCCCTTCCCATAATGGGGGGTCAATGAACAGCCGATGGGCTGTAATTAATTATAAAAAGATGCCACACAATCCAGGTAATTTTTCTACTACTGTGAGATAATCGAGGGCTGCGACCCACTTTGTCAAGTAACAGGCGATCGCGGAAGCGTGTGTTTGTAGGGGTTTTACCGGATTCGGAGTGGCGATGTCAACGGGGTACATCGCGGAATGGACCCGAAAACATCCCATCCTTGCGGGTCGCTAACAATTCTAAAGCACAGGAGCAGGGTATGTCTTTAATGAATGAAGTTTTGGCAAGACCTATTGAAATGGAGTTTCTGAGAAAAGATTCCCTTGGCGGCGAGCGTCATAGCATGGGCCATCTTTTTATATACACTGATTGTTATCCTGATCGGGTGGTTCAATTCCAATTCAAGGATGTAAATGATCCCTATCTGGCCAATATGAAAGGCAGGGGTGAATTTTTTATAGACAAGGATGGTCGTTTTCCGGTGTATGTCCGCCTTCAGGGCCTGTCTTCCGGTTATAACAACTACTTTGACATGATTCTCTATCCATTGAAAATGGACGGCGACGTTGGATTTCATCTCCATGGAAATTACGGCTACCAGTCTGTTCGTCCTTTGACACTTCACAATGTTCCCGAAGCAATCAACATTCATGAGCAAGTCCAGAAGCTCACCGTTCAAGACCTATCCGCCAAAATGGCCACCATCAATAAGATGGATGGCGGCGGGGGAGCAGACGACGGTTCAACGGTTGTAGGCTCAAGCTGGAAGCCATAATCTCGCAGCGAGACCAGCCAGAGATCCCGGTTTGCGTTTTTTACGGCCAACCGGGATCCGATCGTTTTGAACAAAATATGGTTTAAGGGGTTAAAGCCAGCCATTGACAAGCGTATAATGTTACCTGGTCCATGATGACGCGCTTGTTGATGAATTATGAAAAAACACCTCATTTTGTTCTCATGTCTTTGTGCCTTAGCTGTTCCTGCCTGTCGTCAACCTGAGGCGGGACGCACTCGTTTTGTCCAAAACGACGACTATCCGCCGCCGCAGGCGTCGCCGGTTCTTTTATCCTTTAAACCGGCCTGGCTGCCGACGCCCGATCAGATAGAAACCCCCTTGCTGCCCAATCAACCGCCGCAAGACGCCTGGCTGGAGGCGGGTCAGGCCAGACGCTACCATATTTCAGTCCACGCCGGCCAGTTCGTCCGTGTAGACGTGCTTCAATGCGGCCTTGATGTGGAGCTGTTTTTGCACGACGACCTGGGGAAGGCCATGCATTTTGACCGACCCACCGGGCGTTATGACTCTGAATGGGTTTCCTACCTGGCCGAAGCGGACCGAGAACTGGTTCTCACGGTATACGCTTCGAGGGCGGGCTATTACACCATTGGTTTTAGGGACTGGCGTCCCGCTCGCGAAGGCGACCGTCCCCTGGTTGAAGCCGAAGAGGCCTTCGTGAAAGCGTTCCATCTGGTGTTAAAGGGCGCCGTAGATGAAGGCATGCGCCTGTACGAGGAGATTTCCGCCTTTTTCAAGGACAGCGAGCAGACCTATTCCACCGCCCTGCTCCAATACGCCAAAGGCGGGGCTTACCGCAACCTTGGGAACAAGGAAGAGGCGCTTCGCTATTACAGACAGGCCGCCCAACTTTTCCGAGCTCAAGAATCGGTTCTCAGAGGCGTTGTTCTGAACAACCAGGGCTTCCTGCATCATCGATCAGCAGAAACCGACCAGGCTTTTTTAGCATATTTCCAGGCGCTCCAGGTATTCAGAAAACATGGAAACATCATCCAAGAAGGCCGCACCCTACTTAATATAGGCATGTTATGTCAGGATCTCGGCCATTTTCAACTGGCCATGGATTTCACATACGACGCATTGGAATGCCTGGCCGGATCCGGAGTGCCCTGGGAGCAGACAGCCATCAACAACCTGGGCGTGCTCTACGAGGCCCTGGGCGAACTGAAGAAGGCGCTTGACCACCATCTCCGCGCTCTGGCGTCGGGTCGTTATGAGGACATGCAGACCCGCACAAAGATGACCATGAACGTGGGCGCTCTCTACCAGAGACTGGGCGACCGTGAAAACGCTCAGCATATGTATGACCTGGCCTTGGAGCTTGCGGAAGAATACGAGTTGGAGACCAACAAGCAGGAGATTTTCCAGATCATAGGAGAGTTCTACCTGGATGCGAACAACGTAAAAAAGGCATTGGCGTTTCTCAAACTGGTGGAAAACCAAAACTCTGGCCAGATCCAGTTCAGCTATGGAAGGGCGCTGGTCCAAACCTGGCAGGCATCTGGGAACATTCAGGATCTGGAGAAGGCGGTTCAACATTTCGAGGCAGCCCTGGCCTGGAGCCGTGGCCGTAACGACCCCAGGCTTGAAATTAACTGCCTGTTTTTCCTGGCCCAGACCTATGATCGCCTTGGCAAAAACAAGCCTATCGCGCTGATTGATCGGGCCATAGAAATGGTGGAGAGCCAGCGCGAAGAAGTGGTTGACGCAAATCTTCGGAACGCCTTCTTTGCGTCCAATCAGAACTTGAGCGATTTGAAGATTTCCATCCTCATGAATCGCCACAGCTCAGAGCCCAAGGCTGGACATCAAAATGCCGCCCTGCACCAGTTTGAAAAAGCAACGGCCCGTCATCTTCTCGACGTGCTTGCCGCAGAGACTGGGGGTTCAAACGACTACAGCCATTATCTGTTGTTCAACAAGTACTGGGAAGCCAGATTGGAGCAGGCCCAAGATCTAGAAAGCGCGGAAGGAAACACGGCCCAGCAGCTGGAGCTGGCCATTATGGAAAAGACCATGGCCCGGTCTCGCTCGTCAGCGGAAATTTCCTCGGCCAACATTTTACAAGTCAACCAGATTCAAGATGAAATGCCAGACTCTCGCACCCTGATCCTTGAATATCACCTGGGCGAAAAGACCAGTTATCTGTGGGCAGTTTCCAAAGATGGCGTTCAAGCTTTTGATCTCCCGCCCAGAGCTCAACTGGAGGCCGAAATTTCCCAAGCCGTTGGCGCCATTCGAAAGGTGAACGATTCCGATGAGGTGCGAAAAAAGCAGGAAAAGGCCATGAAGAGTTTGAGCAAAAACCTGCTGGCCCCATTATCTCTGGAGAACATCAACCGGGTTGCCATTGTCGCCAACGGCTCGCTTCAACAATTGCCGTTTGGCGCCTTGCCCGTGACCAACAGCTCCGGAGAAAAGCTGCTGCTGATAGACATGGTTGAAGTGGTGTATCTGCCTTCTGCATCGGTGCTTGCGGCCATGCGAAAAGAACATGAGGGCAGAAAGCCGCCCAAGAAATTGCTTCTAGCCTTTGCAGATCCCATCTTCTCCACGGAACAACAGCCCGTGCAAATTTCCCTGCGATCGGCCGAGAAGAAGGGAAAAACAGACTGGGCGCCGCTGCCATTGACCGGATTTGAAGCCAGGCGCATTGTGGCCAGAGCGTTGGAATCCAACGAAAAGAAAACCAGCAGGATTATCAGCGGGTTCGAGGCGACCAGAGCGGCAGTTCTCAGCCCGGAGCCCGAACAGTACCGCATCCTTCATTTCGCCACTCACGGTTATGTAGACTCTCAAAATCCCAGTCGCTCCAGCCTTATCTTCTCGCTCTATGACCGCAACCGCAAACCCCGCAACGGTTACCTGACCCTTCAAGATATCACCTGGCTGAAATTGAATGCAGACCTGGTAGTGCTGAGCGCATGCGACACCGCGCTGGGCAAGGAAGTGCGAGGCGAGGGCTTGATCAGTTTGGCCCGAGGATTCATGGTGGCGGGCGCGCCCCGGGTTGTCGCCACCCTATGGCAAGTGGCCGACGACACCACCGCCGTTTTAATGGACCATTTCTACGAGAAGATGTTTGTAGACAACCTCTCACCTGCCGCCTCCTTGAGGAGCGCTCAGTTGGCCATGAAAGAGCGCTTCCCCGACAGACCTTATTATTGGGCAGGCTTTGTACTGATTGGTGATTGGCAGTAGTTCAAGCGCTTTCCTTTTTTACGGGGAAAATGAGCGTGAAAACAGCGCCATGACCGGGTCC
>JBNKOV010000539.1:0-4325 GCA_050294955.1 Holophagae bacterium | reverse complement strand
AGAGAAAAACAACCCCTCTTCGACATTGCCCTTTCTCGATTTGGTGAGCCTGTCGGTGATACAGTAACGGTGGTCGCATTTTTTCAGGCATGATGTTGGACATTCCTTGGCAGAGACATCTTCTCCCTTGGCAAGAGCTGTCGATACCCAGGAAAATACAAGTCTGTGATAAAATTCACAACGAAATACGAACTACATCGTTTGGAAATCAAAGTCACGTGCCGATAAGCAGTCCGAGGAGAACGAAATGGATTTTTTCTATAATCTTTTTGACTCAGATTTCATGCCCCATGGGCATTGTTATCAGTGGCGAGGAGACATTCTCTGGTTACATGTTGGCAGTGATGCCTTGATTACCCTGGCCTATGCTAGCATCCCCCTGATTTTGGGATGGTTCGTAAAGAAACGAACAGATCTTGCCTTTAAGGGCGTCTTTATTTTGTTTGCGGCTTTTATTTTGATGTGCGGCGCGACACATGCATTGGAAATCTGGTCCGTATGGCATGGAACCTACCGACTTACCGGAATTGTAAAAGCTGGAACCGCGGTTGTATCTCTGAGCACAACGGGAGCTCTGCTCTTTCTTTTGCCAAAAGCCCTACGTTTACCCAGTCCGCGAGATCTGGAACTCGCCAATAAGAAGTTACTGGAAGAAACCAGGGATCGCATGAAAGCTGAGAATGAGCTGGCGACCCGAGAAAAAGAGGCCCTCTTTAAAGCAATGGTTGAGGCTTCTCCCAACGGCATTCTTCTGGTCAGCAAAAAAGGCATTATTTCACTGGCCAACAGCGCAGCGCAGAAGCTTTTTTGCTATGGCCCGGGTGAAATGGAGAACCTGGCGTTAGACGAATTGATCCCAGAAAGTAAACGCAGGGAGCATACAAGCCTGGTTCAAGCTTTTTTTGAGAACCCGGTTGACAGAATCATGGCTGGGGGAAGAGAGCTCTATGCCATGACCCGCGAGGGTTCACAATTCCCGGTTGAGATAAGCTTAAGCCCACTAGACTGGAAAGGCGAAACTTATGTTCTTGCTTCCACAGTGGACATCTCCGAGCGTCAGCAACAAAAGGACCTTCTGGAAAAAGCCCACCAACGTTTTGACAGGGCAGTCGCAGGAGCGATGGATGGTTTATGGGAATGGCGTTTGACAACCGACGACATATGGTATTCAGACCAGTTTTTCAGAATACTGGGTTACGAACCTGAAAAGGAGAAAGCGACATTCGATTTTTGGGCGGATCGCATCCATCCCGATGACAAAGAACGGGTCATGGAAACATTGGACAATCATTTAAAACATGACACGCCCTACAATACAGAGTACAGACTGTTGTGCGGAGACGGAAAGTACCGCTGGTGTTTAAGCAGAGGCAACACTTTTGGAGATGGAAAAGAATCCAAGGCCTATTTTTCGGGCTCCCTGTCCATTATCCAAAGCCGCAAAGATGCAGAACAAGACTTGTCCGAGAAAAATGCCTTTTTGGACACGATCTATAAAGGAACCAGGCATGGGATTTTTGTATTAGATGTCACCCAAGACAAGGATTTTCTATTTGCCGCCTTCAACCCAGCTACAGAGGCATTGACGGGAATCCCCTTCGAAAAGGCAAAAGGCAATACAGTTGAAGCCCTAGTCCCAGAATTTTTCCCAATGGAGATAGCCAAAGAAATTAGAGGCAATTACGAAAGATGCCTGGAAACTGGAAAAACCGTACATTACACAGAGATGGTGCCATTTAAAGGACGAGAAACCTGGTGGAACACTAGCCTGACACCGCTATTTGACAAGGAGAAAAGGGTGTGTCGGATCATTGGGTCCTCCTCGGAAATCACCACTCTCAAGCAAATGGAAAAGGAGTCCAGGGAGAAAGGGGAATATGCCCGAAAGATCTTGGATTTCTCACTCAACGGCCTGTACATTTTTGATCTGAAAGCACAGGCCAATACTTATATAAACCCCGCTTATACAAGGATTACCGGCTACACAAAAGAGGAACTGGAAAACGCATCCAACCTGCTGGACCTGTTCCACCCCGAAGATGTGGACAATGTTATTGCTCATATGACAGCGGTGGCTTCATCTGCACCAGGGCAAAGCCAGAGAATTGAGTATCGTTTTAGACACAAACAGGGTCACTGGATTTGGTGTCTTTCCAATGATGCTGTATTTACCTATGAAGAAGGTGTCGCCATTGAAATGATAGGCACTTTTATCGATATTACACAGATTAAAGATTATGGCCAAAAATTGGAGCAGTCCAATCAGGAGCTGGAACAATTTGCATTCATAGCATCTCACGACCTGAGAGAGCCATTGAGAAAAATAAAATCCTTTGCCGATTTATTGATGTCCCGGTATAAAATGGAACTCCCAGAGAAGGGCCGGGACTATTTAGATAGAATGGCAGGCGCGGCGCAAAGATTGGACCTGATGATAAATGATCTGCTGTCTTTTTCTCGGGTAAGTCAGAACCAGGCCAGTGAAATTGTCAATCTCAACCAGGTTTTGACAACCGTATTAGGTGACTTGAAACCCAACATCATCGAAACAGGAGCCAAAATTCACTCCGCCACGCTGCCAACTTTGGAAGGCGATTCAAATCATCTCTATCAGCTATTCTTAAACCTCATCGGCAACGCAATCAAGTACACCAGGCCAAACGTGCCCCCAGAAGTGGAAATCAGTTACATCATGGATGGGAAAAAGGCTATCATTTCAATTCAGGACAACGGAATTGGAATCCCCGCTGACAAAACCGAGGAGATTTTTCATATTTTCAAAAGATTGCATGGAAGAAGTGAGTTCAGCGGCAGTGGGATTGGCCTCGCAATTTGCAAGAAAATCGCGGAACGCCATGGAGGCGGAATATGGACAGAGCCGCTTCCCAATGGAACGGGTTCTCGGTTTATGGTATCACTGCCAATAAGAAAATAGGAGTTCAAGGATGCAGATGGAATTGGTCCCAATTTTGATGGCGGATGATGACGAAGACGATCGTCTCCTGACTAAGGACGCTTTGGAGGAAAGTCGCCTGGGAAACCCCATATATTTTGTTAAAGATGGAGTGGAACTTTTGGATTACCTCTACAAGCGAGGCGCCTATGCGGCTCCAGCAGATCCGCCCCGTCCAGGCTTAATTCTATTGGACCTCAATATGCCGCGCTTGGACGGGAAGTCCGCCCTCCAAGTCATCAAAAATGACCCCAACCTCAAAAACATTCCCGTGATTGTACTAACAACTTCGTGCCAGGAGATGGAAATCGTCCAATCGTATGGTTTGGGCGCCAACTCCTACATAGTGAAACCGGTAAAATTTGAAAAGCTCGTTGAAGTGCTAAGAGTCATGGGTAAGTATTGGTTTTCCATAGTAAAATTAGCATAAAGGAATTGCCAGCGGGAGGTTTCATGGCGTCAAAAATTTTGCTGATCGAAGACGATGACGATGATTTTGTATTGTTTGAAGCTGCGCTTTCAAAGCACAGCAAACTGTTTGAGCTTACATGGGCCAAATCCTTTGGGGAAGGTATTCAACTCATGCAAGATAGCGCCTTCGATGTATGTATTTTTGACTATTATCTTGGAGCCCATACAGGCTTGGACGCCATTCGAGAAGCGATAAAACTTGGATTCAGCGGCCCTTTGATCATGCTAACCGGAGCAAGATATAGCGAGAAAATTGATGAGGAAGCCCTTTCTAATGGAGCAGATGATTATATCTCAAAATCTGAAATCACTCCATCCCTTTTAAAACGAACGCTTATGTTCAATATTCAAAGAAAAGAGACAGAACACCGCTATCGAACCAGTGAAGCCCGATACCGTCAACTAGCGGAAATATCGAGCAGCACGCTTCACAATATTGGAAACGTCCTCAATAGTCTGACAGTCAGCTCTCAACTCATGGATGAACTTCTATCAAAAATTGACCCAAGTCGTCTTGGTAAAGCAGCCAAGCTACTTGAGGAAAGCAAACTACTAAAAGAAGACTCGAAAGCGCGCCTTATTCCGGAATACCTGCGCCGCGTAAGAGATTCCATCAATGATGGGGCGATTACCATCCGTAAGTCCGTAAAGACCAGCCTTGTCCGGTTGAAAATCGCCGAGCAGGCCATTGGGGTCCAGCAAAACACCATGCGCGGTAAAAAAGAAGAAACCTACTGCGTAGTGGACCTGCTCAACGAAGCCTTCACACTTCATCGTTCTACAATCTACCGCAAACAAATCGAATGTCTTATCTCAGGTGATGAAAACCTCCAGATCAATTTTGACAGGCCTGCGCTGCTCCATATTTTTATCAACTTAATAAAGAACGCCATGGATGCCC
>JBNKOV010000538.1:0-4346 GCA_050294955.1 Holophagae bacterium | reverse complement strand
CGTGCTCAAAATGAAACCCGGCGTAGAGGGCGGTTTGAAACTGCCATCCGCCAAGGGGGAATCCACCTTTGCCGCCAAATTGGGCCTTACGTCGAGCAGTCGCACCGGCCAACATAAAAATCCCCTGGCGCTCCTTGGACTGGACAAAAACGCGGCGCTCCTCCAAAAGGGAAAGCGGGTGGAGAAGCTGCCCCACCTCACCGAGAAATTAAACAACTTGCACAAGCTCATGGATGAAATGGGCAAGGGCGAACTGGGGAAAGATGGCGAAACCCTGCTGGCTCAGCTTGAAGCTCTATTAAAAGAGAAGGGCAAGGACAAACAGAAAAAAGGCGGAGCCATTGGCCTGAACCTGATTCAATCTGAAAAGAGCAAAGGGGAAAATGGGAAAAAGGTGGCGGGACACGCCGCAATTGAAGAACCCAAAGTCAAAAAGGGCAAGGGACATGCGCTTGAAGCCCATGTAAAAGCTGAAGGGAAAGTGGATGCGAACAAACTGGCTGAGGCGGGCTTATTGAAGGCAACAAAGCAGCGCGAGGTCCAGCAAAAGGGCGAAGCATTCAAGCTGAAGCCAACGGATGAAGCTGTGCCTGCCGAATTGGTGGAAAAGGCTCTGGCCAAGGCCGTTAAGGGCAAGAAAACGACAGGCGCGAACGTTGAGGTCCAGGTGAAAGCACCAGTGGAAAAAGGCGCTCAGCCTCATTTAGAGAAGGCCAAACCAGGGGTTGATCTTGCTGTTGATCTGCCTAAAAAAGGCGACTCTGTTTTGAATCATCTGGGAAAAGGCGTCAGGCTCAATGAGGCGGAAGTTGTGCAAATCACCCGACAGTGGGCTGCATTGAAGCACGGAGAAGCCAACCTTGCGCCAAAAGGAAAAAAGCTGGAGGCGCCCCATCAAAAGACTGAGGCGCCCGCCAAAACAGGCCTGGCCAGCGTTGGCAAGACAGTGGAAACAGCCCAGAAAGCCGGGGTTGTTGAGCAGGCCCTTCCAGTAGATGCCAGCGACAAGGCCGCCAAAGGCGCAAAGAAAAAGCAAGATCCAAAATTCAAGAAGGCTGTTGCGGAAACAACTCAGGCATCCGCAACGAAGGACGCCAAACATCAGCCTGCTGTAAAGGCTGAAGCTGCAGCGCCCAAGGCAGTAACAGAAGCCCCGGTGGAACCCCAAATAAAGGCCGCCAAACCATCAGCCGAAGCGGTGGTGGAAGAAGCGCTGAGCGCGACAACAGGTAAAAAGACGGTGGACACATCCAACTTCAGGGATGTGCTTAAAGCGACTGTGGCGCCACAGGGACCGGAGCAAACCGCTCAGGTCAAATCCCCCGGATCGGAACAGGCCCGATTCCCGCAACCCATGTTCAACCAGATGACGGATGGCCTGAGACAAGCCTACATCCTGCGTCCCAGATCCATTACCGTGAAGTTGACTCCGGAGGATCTCGGAGAGGTGAAGTTGAAGGTTGCTATTGAAAATGAACAACTTCGCGCTCAAATCCACACGGAAAGCCACAAAGTGGCCGCTATCATTAAGGAGCATCAGGGCGACCTGGAACATCGCTTGAGAGAACAGGGCATTGACCTGGATCGCTTCGACGTAAAACAACAAACCCAAAACGGCGATGAGCGCAACAGGCAGTTTGGTCGCCAGGGCATGGATGGAGACGGCCAATTCAGGGGCAACCAAAGGGGTTCCGAAGAGTCGGCGGAAGGCGGCTCTACAGTTAGGACCGAGACCGAACACCAGGAAACCGTGAGAGCGGCTGTGGAAGATGGCGCTCCGCTGAACATTACCGTGTAACAAGGTTTGCTAAAGGAGGCTCCCCGGGCATTTCCTGGCGAGCCCCAAGCCGGCCTCTTCCAACGGATCGGCGAAAGCGTTCATTTATCCCAAATCCACTCGCCCAGTCTCCATTTCTTCTCATAACGCAAGGGTCAGATGGGTTATTTACGCGAAATCCCATTTTACCCCGCATCTTTCCTGAAAGACCTGGCAATTAAGAGAAAATAGGTCGATGTTAAGGGGAAAGCAAGGCTACACTGGCGACAGTTCCTTGATACGTTGGAGCATGGCGTCCATTCGAAAGGGTTTTAGCAGAAGACCGTCGATTCCGGTGGCAAAGAAGGGGTGAAGCTGTTCCTGATCACGAGTTGAAGTGACAATGAGGGTGTGTTGAGGGGCGACATCAAGTCCACGCGCCTTTTTGAGAAAGGTCACCCCATCCATGCCAGGCATAACCAGATCCAGGATAAGGAGATCGAAGGGACGTTCTTTGAGGCGGTCCATGCCATTTGCCACTTCATTTTCAAAATCCACCTCATAGCCAGCTTCAGCCAGAACTTTTGAGAGCTGTTTGGTGATGTATCGAGAATCGTCCATCACAAAAACCGACTTGATAGGTTTGAGGAAAATGGGATCCACGGCCTGCTTCAAGGCGCTCTCCGCAAGGTTGCGGACCGAGGCGTTTGAAGCGTTCTTTAAGCGCTCCAGTTTTTGGAAAAGCTTGGGATGCCGTATCTTGCCCGCGGCAGCAATGGCTTGAACCAACAGCTCAGATCCCGCCTCGTGATCGCCGCTTAATATGTCTGAGACCATGGTCATCAGCTTTTTCATCTGGGCGGGCCGATCCTCGATCATTTCAGGCTGGTAATCCTGGGTCAATTTTCTCAGAGACTGCATACGCTGGAAAGGGCTTCGCGCATCAAGGCCGTCCAAAATGCCGCTGAGCGTTTTAATGCGGTGGGTGGTCTCCTGCTGGTTTTTAACCCGCGCCTCTAGATTCGCCACCACAGCCGAGATGCGATGCTCATCCTCGGAAACGGTCTTGCCCTGGAACTGGTTGAGGATTTTTTTCAGACCCTGAATCCAGGTATTGGCCAGAATCTCTTCTTCAATATCGAGACGCTCCACCATGGAGATCAATTTAGAACGAAACTCGCCGCCATGCTCCATAATCAACCGTAGCCAGAAGTCCCGATGCATGATCACCACGGCTTCCGCTTCGGTGAAATCTCCCTGTAAAATGATATTTAAAAAAGTCTCGATAATGTCCTGGGTCTGCTGGATGGGATTCTGCTCAAAGGTCTTTAACAACAGCTCCATACGCTCAGGTCCGCCAGCAAGATACAGGGTTTGCAGAGCGGCCTTTCGAACGCTGAGGGTGTGAGGCGGGAGCAGAAAGGGTTTCACCAACTTACCGGTGGCCGGATTGTCAAAGGAGCGCAAGGCCTCAAGCGCTTCAATTAAAAGGCTGTCGGGAACGCCAGGCCTGAGAATTTTCACAATCCCCGCGTAGCAATCCTCCAACCGATGTTCTGCGGCGATGCGAATGCCGTCGGCGCGAATGGCGATGCTCTCGGTCTCAAGCAGCCGGTTGATAATGGGCGAGCCCTTCCCCCATTTGGCCAGGAGCGATAAGGCTTTCTGGCGCAGTATATTGTGCTTCTCATTAAAACAGAGCTTTTCTATACCGCCGGGCGTTTCGTCGCATTGATATTCTTTAAGGGCGTCCAGGGTATCCGCAAGCAGGGAGGGTTCGCTGCAGGTGTTGATATAGTCGATCAACATCTCGCGAGATTCTTCGCTTTTGAAACCGGAAAGCCCAGCAATAATGAGATGGTCCCTTCCCGGTTCCTCCAATGGGAGATAGGCCTCCATGCGGTCTAAAAATGTCTCATCGGCTTCCCGAGCCGCAACCACGCCCAGGGTTTGAGAGGTACGGTTCATGAGGGTTTCCAACTGCTCGTTGAATTCATGCATAACCGTATTCACCCGAGACTCTTCAAAGGCGCTGGGCTCGTCGCCCTTCAGCAGTTCTTCCAGATAGGGTTTAATTTTTCGCCTCACATCTGGGGTGAGGCTGTATTCATCCAGAATTTCGTCAAGGGTATCGGTGATTTCGCCTTGCTTTACCCGTTCTACGTGAGCGTACATGCGATCTTCATCCCAATTCAGCTCAGCGCCCTCCTGAAGATGTTTCAAGCAGGACTCCACTCCCTTCTCCCCGCCCTGCAGCAACGCCATGAGGTGATGGGTTCGCCGTCTCTGCCCTCTCAATTTGGTGAGAAGCGTGAACAGCGCGTCCTCTGAAGTACTGTCTCCCAAAGCTTTTAGAGCGCGCACGCCTTCTTCGCGGTAACTGAAATCATTCACCAGAATCTGCTCATTGAAGAAAGGCAGGTACTGGGGATGGGGGTGACGGAGCATCATGTCTACGGCGAATTTGACACGGCGGGGATCCCCGTGGCCCGCTCGGAACTCGCTCATGTAGAACTGCTCGCTGAATCGGGAGAGCAAACGACCCAGAGCCCTTTGATAAGTGGCCTTTAAGTCGGTTTGAATGTCTTCT
>JBNKOV010000537.1:0-4349 GCA_050294955.1 Holophagae bacterium | reverse complement strand
AGGGCGTCATGCGTGTATTATTACAACGGGTTTCCCAAGCGTCAGTTACAGTGGATGGTGAAGTAACCGGCTCTATTGACGAGGGTTTGGCACTGCTCACCGGCATCTGCCCCACCGATGAGGAAGCGGACTGCCTCAAGATGGCCCGCAAGGTGGCCAATATGCGCATCTTCAGTGAGGAGGGGCGATTCTCCAAGTCGCTGCTAGACCTGGAGGGCGGCGCGCTGGTGGTTTCCCAATTCACTCTCTACGCAGACACCCGAAAGGGACGCAGACCGTCTTTTGTGGGGGCTGCCCCGCCGGAGAAGGCCCAACCCCTCATTGATTTCTTTGTGGAGTGCTTGCGAGCAGAGGGCGTGAAGCGAGTGGAAACCGGCGTTTTCGGCGCGTCCATGAAGGTGGCTCTCTGCAACGAGGGTCCTGTCACCATCTGGCTGGACAGCGCGGACTGGCGTTAAGTTTCTCCTGGCGGCTCCAGAAATGACCTAGAGCATACCCACGGCGTCACGCACGCGGTCCATGGTTTTACGAGCTGTTGCACGGGCTGTCTTGCCGCAATCCCGCAGCACATCCATCACCTCGTCGGGATGGGAAACCAGATGGTTGTAGCGATCACGATGCGGCTCGATAAAGGTTTGGATCTTTTCCAATAGGGCCAGTTTCGCGTGACCATATCCGTAACCGCCCGCCCGGTAATTGGCCGCCATGGCGTCCTGCTCCTCTTTGGAGCTAAAGAACTTGTATAATGCAAACACATTACAGGAGTCTGGGTCTTTGGGGTCGTCCAGGCCCTTGGAGTCGGTGACAATGGACATGATCTGAGACTTCATTTTCTTCTTGGGCGCAAAAAGGTCGATGGTGTTTTGATAAGACTTGCTCATCTTCTGGCCATCAACGCCGGGCACAACCGCCACATCTTCTTTAATCTGCACGTCGGGCACAACCAGAATGTCTCCGTAAAGGTGGTTCATGCGCTGAGCTAGGTCGCGGCTGAGTTCAATATGCTGCTTCTGGTCCATGCCTACTGGCACCACATGACTGTCGTAGATCAGAATGTCGGCGGCTTGCAGAACAGGATAAGCGAACAGACCGTGATTGGTCTCAAGCCCTCTGGCCTTTTTATCTTTATAGCTGGTGCAGCGCTCCAACATGCCCATGCCCGCCACGCAGGTAAGAATCCAGGTAAGCTCGGTAACTTCAGGCACATCTGACTGTAAAAACAGCAGCGACTTTTCCGGATCAAGACCAAGGGCCAGGTAGGTGCGAGCCACGTCCATGCTATTCTCGCGCACCTGTTCGGGATCTCGCGTAGTGGTGAGCGCGTGGTAGTTGGCGATAAAGAAATAGCGATCCCAGTCCGCCAGCTCTTGAGAGTCAAGATGCTGTTTAATGGCTCCGAGATAGTTTCCTATATGTAATTTACCTGACGGCTGAATGCCGGAAAGAACTCGTTTCATCATAGCGAGCGCATTGTAACCCCAGATGGATGAAAAAGGCAATCCCCAAATGTGGATTTTCCCAAGAACCCCCATCAGGCTCCAAAACTCAAGGCAGGAACAAGGGGAGAACACCCTGCCGGCGCCAATCTGGCATGCATTGTGCTAGTTGAAAAGTGTGAGACGTTCGGCACGCCCATCCGGTTGGTAGCTGACCCAAGACTCCGGGGGAATCGCAAGTTATTGAAGATTAACCGGAAATGAGTTAATCTAAGTAGCGCCCAACGGGAGCCGACACGATTTTCAGATGTTTCAAAAACAACACCTCGTGTTTAAAAACATACACAGTTTTTCAAGAGAACACCTCATGTTTTGTTAAGGGAGGAGACCCATGTGTGGAGTAGTAGGTTATGTCGGTTATCGCAAGGCGGCGCCGATTTTAATCAGTGGATTAAAACGCTTGGAGTACAGAGGCTATGACTCAGCCGGCCTGGTAACCCTCGATAAGCAGGGCGCCAAAAGATTTCGCGCTGTTGGCCGGGTTCAGAACCTGGAGAAATCGGTACAAGGCGTTGAGTTGCCACGCACCTGCGGCATTGCTCATACCCGTTGGGCCACGCATGGCAAAGTCACCGAATCCAACGCACACCCTCACTGCGATGACGCCGAAGAATTTTTTGTAGTGCATAACGGCATTATTGAAAACCACATCAAGTTAAGAGACGCCCTGATTGCCGAAGGCCGCACCTTCAAGTCTGAAACAGACACCGAAGTCATTGTTCAGCTCGTGGCGAAGTATTTTAAAGACAACCTGGAAGACGCGGTTGAGAAAACCCTGCAAACCATAGAAGGCGCCTTTGGTCTGGCTGTGGTTTCCACCAGAGATCCCATGAAGATTGTGGTGGCCCGTCGCGGAAGCCCTATTGTTCTGGGCATTGGCAAAGACGAGATGTTCGTCGCCTCCGACGTGAGCGCTCTTGTTCAGTACACCGATCAGGTCATCTACATGGAAGACAACGAGTTGGCTGTGCTCACCCCTTCTGAGTACAAGATCCTCTCCTTCGATCATGTTCCCATCGAGCGGGAAACCCTGCAAATCGACTGGACGGTTGAAGACGGGGATCTTGGATCCTTCCCCCATTACATGCTCAAAGAGATCTATGAGCAGCCTGAAACCATTAAAAACGGCACACGGGGCCGGGTTATTCAAAGCGAAGGCGTGGCCCACCTGGGCGGCCTACAAAGCAAGATCAAGGAAATCCAGAACCTTAAAAAGATCATCATCGTTTCCTGCGGCACCTCCTTTCATGCCGGTTTGATCGGGCGCACCATTTTTGAAGAGCTTACCAGCATCTCGGTGGAAGTGGAACTGGCCTCAGAGTTCCGTTACCGCAAGCTTCGTTTAGACGAGACGACGGCAATTCTGGCGATTTCCCAATCGGGCGAAACGATCGACACCCTGGCCGCCATCCGCGAGGCCAAACGAAAGGGCGCGCTTACCATTGGTCTGGTAAACGTGGTGGGCTCCACCATTGCTCGTGAAACCGATTGCGGCGTCTACTGTCACGCCGGTCCGGAAATTGGGGTGGCTTCCACCAAGATGTTCATTTCACAGCTTGTGCTGCTGAACCTCATTGCGCTGCTCATTGGCCGCTACCAGTCGGTTTCTCTGAGCGAAGGCATGAACATCATCAGAGCCATTCAGAGGCTGCCCGAGCAGATCGAGCATATCCTGGCTCAAGCTCAGGCCTTGGAAGACCTGGCCCGCAAATACCAGAAATTCGATAATTGCTTCTTTTTGGGACGTCAGATCCTCTACCCGGTCGCATTGGAAGGCGCGCTGAAATTGAAGGAAATTTCCTACATCCACGCAGAGGGTTACGCCTCGGGCGAGATGAAGCACGGTCCCATATCACTCATTGACGAAAATTTCCCCACCATTGCGCTGTTGTCCAACGACTCCAGCTACGAGAAGATGGTGAACAACATCCAGGAGATCCGTGCTCGCAGCGGCAAGGTTCTGGCCATCAGTTTTGAGGGCGACGTGGAGTCGGAACAATTCGTGGACGACATCTTCCGGGTGCCCGTCACCCATCCGCTCATTCAGCCCATACTCACCACCATCCCTCTTCAGCTCTACGCCTACTATTGCGCTCGTTTCCGGGGCACCGAGATCGACAAGCCGCGCAATCTTGCGAAGAGCGTTACGGTGGAATAGGAATCCAACCCCGCAGACCCGGACTTTCGAGTCCGGGTCCCCCCACTCCCCTCCCCCCCCAACACGTCCGCAGCCCATGGATTTCATGGGTTGGGGCGTCACCCCTGAAGGTTCCCTCCCATGACCATCTTGAAATCAGGCAACGCATCCCTGAGCATCGATTTAAAACATGGGGCCAGAATTTCAGCGTTCCATATCGGCGATCTTCAGCTCCTTGTCCCGCAAGAGTCAAGCCCTTTTCACTGGGGTTGTTTTCCCCTTGCGCCATGGACGGGCCGACTGCGAAAGGGCCGTTTTCAATTTAATGGCGCGTCTTTTCAGATGCCGTTAAACATGGGACCCGACGCGATTCATGGAACAACCTACAACCGGGTGTGGCGTCAGCTCGGCGACGACCCCATCTTCGAGACCCGACTCGGTCCCCACTGGCCTTTTCCAGGCAGGGTCGTTCAGAGAGTCGAACTCGCCGACAATTCTCTGACCCTAACTCTTGAGGTCCACTGTGAAAAACAACCCTTCCCTGCCGCCTGTGGTTGGCACCCGTGGTTCCAAAGACGCCTGAGCCGAGGGGGCGAGGCGCAATTGGATTTCAAACCGGGCATGATGTACCACCGGGATGAAGATCATATAACGGATGGTCCTTTAGAGAACCCCAGACCTGGTCCCTGGGACGATTGTTTCAAGGACACCGCCCA
>JBNKOV010000536.1:0-4353 GCA_050294955.1 Holophagae bacterium | reverse complement strand
GGTTTCCTTTGGCGTGAGCTACCTGGCCAACCCGGACTTAGATCAGCGTTTCCGCCTTGATGCGCCTCTAAATAAGCCAGATACAGACACCTTTTACGGCGGCGATGAGAAGGGATACACGGATTATCCATTTTTAAAGGATGTTCCCCAAGCAGCGCCCGTCTCATAATGTTGTGGGTTCCTGGCCCATCTCTCCCTGCTAGGGTGAAATGGGCCTTAACCCTTCTTTGTTAAGCAGTTGCCGTGTTGAGCTGATTCCATTATTTGGATTCAAACTTCTCTTTAATTTCAGCCATCTGCTTGCTGATCCATTCGTTTAATTCCTTCAGCTTCTCCTGGAAGGCTTCGAGGTTATAGTCGCCGTCCTCCCATTTCTTAACCAGCTTATCGTATTTCTTTTTCGCCTTTTCTTGCAGAGATTGGATACTTTCCTGGGCCGATTCTCCCGCCTGTTCCAAATCGAAGTCGTCTGCAAAGTCTTTCATTCTTTTGGAGATATCGTTCCAGCCCTGAGCTGTTTTTTTCTTCAGTTGGTCCCAGTCAACATTCTCGGCCTTGTCCTTGATTTTTTCAACCACTTCACGTCCATCGGCCAGATCCCATTTCTTATCTTTTTCGGACTTTATATGGATGCCGTCCTTATCGCTGGAAATATGGTAGTTCATAATAAAATACCCGATTCCTGCAGCCAGGGCCACGATTAGAATCAGACGAAATAACCATTTCATGATGACATGCTCCTTCTCACCCGTTCCCAGAAGAATAACTTCTATAGCCTTGATAATGATTGAGATATGAAGCAAACGCGATGTGTTTTATCGAACCGATAAACGCCAGTTCGCTGCATCCCATCCAACAGGCTCAGACCAGGTATTATCCCAACGTTCCCACTATAACATACGTACTTCTCAGTGCGTTGTTCAAATGATGAAGCAGATTTCAAGCTGGGCTTTAGGAGGAGGGGACCGGAACTGGGCGGTCCGAAAAATGGCCGCCCATTCGCTGATCACCCTCGTCTTAAGAGCTAGTCTCTACTGAACTTACGATACTTAATACGGTGGGGCTGATCTGCCTCAGCGCCGAGACGTTGCTTTCTGTCTCGCTCGTAATCCTGGTAGTTGCCTTCAAACCATATGGCCTCGCTATTGCCTTCAAAAGCAAGAATATGGGTCGCAACCCGATCCAGGAACCAACGATCGTGACTGATGATCACCGCGCAGCCCGGGAAATTCAGCAGCGCTTCTTCCAGAGAACGCAGGGTTTCCACGTCCAGGTCGTTGGTGGGTTCGTCAAGCAGCAACAGATTGCCGTCATTTTTAACCGTCATGGCCAGGTGAACCCGATTCCGTTCACCGCCCGAGAGGCCGCCAACCCGCTTCTGTTGCTCACTGCCCTTGAGATTGAAGGACGCCACATAGGCCCTGGAGTTCAGCATGCGGCCGCCAATGGTCATCTGCTCTTCCTTCCCGGAAATAGCCTCCCATACCGTATGGTTGGGATCCAGTCCGTCCCGGCTCTGATCCACATAGGAGACCTTCACCGTAGGACCAACTTTCAGAGATCCCGCGTCAGGCTCTTCCTTGCCGGTGATAATGCGGAACAGCGTGGTTTTACCCGCGCCGTTAGCGCCAATGATGCCAACGATTCCGCCTTTGGGGAGCCGAAAACTGAGGTTCTCAAACAGCAGCTTGTCCCCATAGGATTTCGTAAGGTTTTCCGCTTCCAAAACCAGGTCGCCCAGACGTGGGCCGGTAGGAATGTAGATCGCCCCTTCCCGTTGCTTCTCTTTTTCCGTTTCAGCAGCCATCTCTTCGTAAGCCGCCAGACGCGCCTTGCTCTTCTTGTGACGAGCCTTGGCCGACATGCGCACCCACTCCAATTCCTGAGCAAGCGCCTTTCTTCTGGAGTCCTCTTTTCGGGCCTCCTGAGCCAAGCGCTTCTCTTTCTGCTCAAGCCAGCTTGAGTAATTGCCTTCAAAGGGAATGCCTTCCCCGCGGTCCAATTCCAGAATCCAGCCCGCCACATTATCCAGGAAGTAGCGGTCGTGAGTGATGGCCACCACCGTGCCGCCGTAATCGTGCAGGTAGCGTTCCAGCCACGCAACCGTCTCTGCGTCCAAGTGGTTGGTAGGTTCGTCCAACAGCAACATGTCGGGCGCTTCCAACAACAGTCGGCACAGCGCCACCCGACGCTTTTCACCACCGGAAAGATGGGTAACCGCCGAATCTCCAGGAGGACAGCGAAGCGCATCCATCGCCATTTCAAGCTTGGATTGCAAATCCCAGGCGTCCCGACTCTCAATTTGATCTTGAACCTTCGCCTGCTCCTCCATCAATTTGTCCATGTCCACGTCGGGATCGGCGAATTTCTCGTTAATTTCATCGTACTTCTTCAGAAGGTCCGCAACCTCACGGACGCCATCCTCAACATTTTCTTGAACCGTCTTGTTCTCATCCAAAACCGGCTCTTGAGGCAGATAGCCGATTTTAACCCCTTCTGCTGGCCAGGCTTCACCATGGAAATCCTGGTCCACGCCCGCCATAATCTTCAAAAGCGTAGACTTACCCGAGCCGTTAAGACCAAGAACGCCAATTTTGGCGCCTGGAAAAAAGCTGAGCCAGATACCTTTCAGCACCTGCGCGTTGGGCGGGTAGATCTTCGAAAGGTTCTTCATTGTGTATATGTACTGGTAAGACATGCCATCCCTCTCTAGAATAGTCTTTCGACTGCCAATCCTACACCGCATTGGGGCTCACGTAAAGATTTAAGATGATTTCGCCCGCGATTCGCTGGGTTTGGGTTTTGGCGCTGGAGTGTGATATAAGATACTCCTTGGATGAAATTGAAAATCCCTTTGGGGATTTCCTAATTGGAGGTTGGCGTGAGCGACAAACAAGAAATAGCCGGTATTCTACTGGATCTAAAAGCGGTAAGTGTTTCCCCCAGAAAACCCTTCACCTGGGCGAGCGGTCTCAAATCACCGTTGTACTGCGACAACCGACTTATAATCAGCACCGTAGAAGAGAGACGGGTGGTTGTGAACGCCTTTTTGAATCTAATGGAAGAGAAAGGCTGGAAACCCGACGTGGTGGCTGGAACCGCCACAGCGGGCATTCCCCATGCGGCTTGGATTGCTGAAAGGCTCTCCGTTCCCATGATTTATGTCCGTTCTTCTGAGAAGAAGCATGGACGGAAGAATCTAATTGAAGGGTCACTGCCTCCCGGCGCTGAGGTTGTGGTCATCGAAGACCTGATCTCCACAGGCGGCAGCTCGGTTAAAGCGGCTATTGGCGTGCAAGAAGCTGGCGGCAAAGTGCTTGGCGTCGCCGCTATTTTTCAATACGGCATGGAGAAAGCCAGGGCCTGTTTTGAAGAGGCAGGATTGCCCTTTGCAACACTGACCGACCTGGAGTCCCTTTTGGACGTTGCCGGTGATAAAGGCCTTCTCAGCGAAGAGGAGAAGACATTGGTCTCTCAATGGCGACAAGATCCGCCCGCTTGGTCTGAGACATATGGATAGGGGACGACCCCGTATTTTCAGGGAGCCCTCGGCCTGGCCGTCTCCGTTGGGCCCAACAGGGAAATGGCTGTAAAAAAACACCCTTTTGAAATCGCTTCTGTATCATTCCCTCTCCATATATCAGGTATAATATGGGGAGGGAGGGTCTCTCTTGATTTCCATTCTAATCATCGGCAATGAAATCCTGTCCGCGCAAGTGGAAGACGTGAACCTCAAGTACATGCTGGGGAAACTGAACAAGGCCGGTTATGTGATTGACGAGGTGCGCATTGTTCGGGACGATATTCCGGTTATCGCATCTGCCTTGAGAGAGTTAAGCTCCGTGAGTCGGTTCGTGGTGAGTACGGGAGGCGTGGGACCGACCCACGACGACGTAACCTTCGCGGCATACGCCAAAGCCTTTGACATGCCTTTGGAAATGCATTCAGATTTAGAACAGCGCATTCGCGGGTTTTTCCGTGAACAAACCACAGAGGCCTCCCTCAGCATGGCCATGGTGCCCAAAGGCGCGGAACTTATAATTTCCGGCTCCTCGTCCTGGCCGATCGTAAAGGTGGCCAATTGTTTTGTATTGCCGGGCCTTCCCGAGGTCTTTTTCAAAAAATTTGACGGCGTCATGGCCTGGCTGCCCGAGCCGCCCGGCCGTTTTTTTGCCCAATTGCAGACCAAACTGCCAGAAGTCGATTTTGCCGAAACACTGACCCAACTTCAAATGAAGCACCCGGTAGTGGAGATCGGTTCCTATCCCACCTATGATCACAGCCATCATGCCGCCAGTCTTACCTTCAAAAGCGAAGATTTGGAGCAGTTGACCGGGGTTTTTCAGACCATGC
>JBNKOV010000535.1:0-4358 GCA_050294955.1 Holophagae bacterium | reverse complement strand
TTTCGACGGCACACCTCTCTCTAACACTGAGTTGTATAAGTGGCTTAAGTGTTCGGTGGCATATATTATTTTTGGATGTTTATATAATATTTCACTAGCATGATCATGACCGATAAAACTGTCTGGCTTATGGAGGCTTGTGGCACTCAGGCCAACTTGGAAGTGGCCGGTTATGTCTACGATTTCCTGGTGAGAGAAGTGGACTGGCTATGGCGGAAACACCAGCGAAAGAACCCCACGCTCAAGGGCAAGACCCCAAAAAGAGACTACCAGATTGGCGTGATGCGAGGTCTTATCGACAAGCTCCATGAGGAAGATGAGCAGCCTGAAGCGGGCAGAGAGTTGGTGTTGATGAAACAGGCCCGGCTACAGCAGTTCTTCGATCAGCGACATCCCGACATTAAAGCCGGTGGCCGCATGAAGTACCGCAATAACAGCACGTTCCAGGCAGGTTTCCAGGAAGGGCAAAGCCTTGAACTGAATAAAGGCATAAAAAAGGGCAACGAAAATCGGCCCGTTCAAGGGATGCGACGCCTGGGCTCCGGCGCCAATTGAGCCATGGCTGCGCAAGCCGAGTTCCATCCGAGTCAGGCTCCGGTTTTGGTCCTGCTTCCCGGCATGGATGGAACCGGCGCTTTATTTGAACCCTTTGTTCAATGTTGGCCCGGAGAAACAAAAGTGATCTCCTATCCTGGAGATGAGAGCCTGAGCTATCTGGAACTGGCTGACATGGTAATCTCTCAACTACCGGACGCGCCCCTGATTCTGGTTGCCGAATCCTTCTCTGGAGCGGTGGCCAGGAGGGTCGCCAAAAAGATGAACTCTCATCGCATAAAGGGACTCGTTTTTGCAGCATCCTTCCTATCATCTCCTCGTCCGTTCCTGTTGCGTTGGGCGCGCCGCCTCCCGACATGGCTATTCAAATGGACCATGCCAGCCTCATTGGCGCGATTAGGGCTATTGGGTCTCCAAGCCTCAGCAGACGCCGTAGGGTCTTTTAGAGCGGCTCTGAGCCAGGTTAATCCAGCCGTGTTGAAAGATCGCCTTACCATGATTTCCAGTTTAAAGGCAGAGGCCTGGCAATTCTCCGGACCCATCCTTTGCCTGCAAGCATCACAGGACCGCCTGGTTCCTCAAAATTGCATCTCCGATTTTCGGCTCGTAAATGAGAATCTGGTGGTTTCCCGAATCGACGGGCCTCATCTATTGCTGCAAACCAGAGCCCGCGCTTGCGTTCACGCCATTCAACACTTTTTGGCGGATTCAGGGTTGCTTGAGCCTTTAGGACGCCCAAAGGATCAATGTGCAGAAAAACAGGGCTAAATGGCCCAGATCCACGATTCCCATTTCGTGCTGGGGGTGGTTCTGTGCTATATATTAAGTTGGTTCAATAATTATGTTTATACGAGCCCGGCATGTTCTTTAAAAATCAGCGAATCGGAAAATATCAAATACTTGACACCATAGGCACTGGCGGATTTGGCTCGGTCTATCTGGCCCGAGATGTGCTCATCGATAAAAAGGTAGCCATTAAGGTGCCGCATAAGCAGGATGAAAATATCGAGAAGATGCTGAGAGAGCCGCGACTGCTGGCGGCTTTGAACCACCCCAACATCGTTAGCGTCATTACAGCCGAGAAAACTAACGACGTTTTCTACATCGTCATGGAGTACGTAGACGGCAAATCGCTGGAACAGTATTTAAGAAAAAACAAGCCATTGCCGCTTGGCCTGGCCATGGATTGGTTCATTCAGATAGGCGAGGCCATTGCTTACGCCCACTCCAAGAACATCATTCACAGAGATATTCGACCCGCCAATGTGCTGTTGTCCAAAAATGGGCAGGTGAAACTGGCGGATCTTGGCACCAGCCGCTATATGGAGAACCATCCTTTCGCTTCAACCCGAATCGGCTCGCCGCCCTACATGGCCCCGGAACATTTCCAGGGCAAGGCCACCTTGCAGTCCGATATCTACTCCTTTGGCGTTTTAATGTATGAATGTTTGACCGGTAGGCTGCCCTTTTTCGACAAGAACCCCAGGCGTTTGGCCCAAATCGCTCGCGAAAGCCAGGCCCTTCCAGCACACCATGTCAACCCGGAAGTTCCTTCTGAATTGAGCATGGTGATCGCCCGGTCCATGCATCGCCAACTCGGTTCCCGCTACCAATCGGCTCGGGAACTGATCTCCGCGTTGGGGAAACTACGTAAACAAGAGACAAGCCCCAGTCAGGAGCTTGCCCACCTCGTGGAACCGGAACCGGCTGCGCCCGCGAAAAAAACCATGACCAAAGAAATGGGAACACGAGATTTCTGCTGGAATTGCAGCCGTCCGGTTCAAAGACGAACTCAAACCTGCCCCCATTGCAGCGTATCGCTGAAATAGCTTATGAGCAAAGAACTTCATGAACTCCTCAAGGAATCCGGTTATCTGGACTCTCCAGCCAATCGTTTTTTTTGGAAAAATGCATCCCCCACTTTTCGCAACCATCTGCGGCAGTGGTTCATTCTGTCCAGTTATACGGCCATTCCCTTCGCAGCGCTTCTCGCTATTTTAACCCGGCTGAAAGGCGTAGATCGTCTGGTTCTATTTGCCACCTATTGGGTTTTGTTCTGCCTGGGTTTCGTGGTCTTGGATCTGGTTCTGGGTCTGGCCGTGCGATCAATTAAAGGGGTTCGCATTCGAAGCGCCTGGCTGAACTGGACGCCGATTCCCCTGGCGATGATGTTCTTGTTCTTTTGGGGTTACGGGCTGCAACACGCCATAGACGCTCGCCCTCATGCAGCCAGGCTGCTTATCTGGGCGGCCCTTGCCATCTCTACCTGGATCGCTGGAAAAAGTTGCCAGTTGCTCTTTGTAAGCCGTCTCTACTGGCACGGCATCAGTCCACCTGAGTTAAAAAAGTATCCTTTGATTATGTCTCTAGCTTTATTGGGAATGATCGGCCTCCATATTTCCCAGCACTGGGAAGGAGGCCTCCCCAATTTGAAGCCCGAACCGGGCTCGCCCATGCTGGTTCTGGCCCTGGACGCGCCTCACGATCTCTTTGACGCCTACAGTGACCTGTTCCCAGCCTGGCCAGCCAGAGACTTTGAGATGGAAGAAACCGACATCACCAATTTCTGGACAGAACTGGGAACCGGAACACCAGCCAGCTTGCATCAGACATCCCTTGTCGTGTTTAAAACCCCATTTTTTAAACGGCCCCTCAATAGACGGGACCCAACCACCGTGCCGCTCCTCTCGGTGTTCCAGACATTGGGACTGGCCTCGCCCATGAGCGAGGGCGGCCGATTTCGCCAGTATTTCTGGGAAATCCTGGACGACTACCAGCTCAGAACCTTTGCCTACTCCTGGTGGCACAGCTTTCCCGCATCCAGCAGAAACGGCGGCGTTTTAAGTGAGCGATGGACCCGGGAGACAGACCAGCATCCCTTTCAGGTGGGCCTGGCAACCCTTGAACCAGTAGAAACCCTTCCCGATTTCCACAATCCTGCGCTAGCGCCAACGGTTCAGCGTGAAAACCAGACTTGGGCTCAGTTGCACCAACGTGCGGAGAACCTGGATTTTGACCTTTGTGTCGCTTACCTGCCCCTGGCCGATTTGTTGGAAAATGAAGATCAGGAAGCCGTGCTTGCGTTTCGAAAAACCGAGATCGACGCTATTTTCAACACCCTTCCCCGCGACACGCGCATTATCGTACTTTTGTCATCGGGGAAACCCACTCAAAACCGACTTGAATACCGAATCATATCCAACTGGCTGGATACAGTCGCCAATCCCCTGGAGAGCCATCTTGAGCTGGCGCCCACCATTCTAACCGCTTGCCAACTCCCGCCCGACATCCTCATGGCCCCGTCAAGAATTAAAATTCCACTGGACATCACCGCCGAAAGAGTGGATTATGGAGAACCGGATCAAGATAGAACACCTGATCCTAACAGCGATCAAAACTACTTCCAGGAGCTAAGGTCCCTGGGATACGTGAAATAACCCGAAAGCCAATCTGAACCAGTACCCGACAGGTTGCCTATGCCATTAAAAAAATTATTGGACAAATGGAAATCCTGGATCAATCCGGTGCTCATGGCGGTATGTTTCTACATGCTCATTCGGCTCGGACTCTCCGAGGGTAGTTTCTTTATAAAAACCATACCAGACGTGGGCCAGGGCGAGATTCCCACCGTAACTTTTGAACCGGCGAAACGGCTCCTGCTGGCCCTGTTCCTGTTCGGCGGCGGAGTAATCCACAACTTCGCATTCGCCATGCTGGTCGGCATCATCATCGGTACCTACTCCTCGATTTTCGTTGCCAGCCCGCTGTTGATTTACTGGGACGATTACCGGGCGCGGAGGAAG
>JBNKOV010000534.1:0-4366 GCA_050294955.1 Holophagae bacterium | reverse complement strand
TGTGGTCTCTCCGATAAGCCTGGAGATGATCGCTACCAATACACGCTCAAAAGCCGGGTTGATGATTTAGAAGCATTGTTGGATCATCTTGGCCTGGTTGAAAATATCACCCTGGTCGTTCACGATTGGGGCGGCATGATAGGCATGGCTTACGCATCCAGACACCCCGAACGCATTAAACGCCTGGTTGTCATGAATACAGCCGCCTTTCACCTGCCAAAGGCCAAATCCTTTCCCACGGCTTTATGGCTGGGGCGCAACACCGGGTTGGGCGCCTTTCTCATTCGTGGCTTTAACGCCTTTAGCGGCATTGCAGCTCATATCTGCTGCAAACGGAACCCCCTTTCCCCGGAACTGCGCAGAGCCTACACCGAGCCCTACAATTCATGGGCCAATCGCATCGCCACCGCCCGATTTGTCCAAGACATCCCGCTTAAACCCGGGGACAGCAGTTACGCCATTGTTCAAGAGGTGCAGGACGGTTTAGATCGGTTTGCATCAACGCCCCTTCTGATTTGCTGGGGAGTCAAAGATTTTGTGTTTTCGACAGAGTTTCTGGACGAATGGTTGAGACGCCTTCCCCATGCGGAACACCACCGGTTTGAGGATGCGGGTCACTACATTCTTGAAGACGCAAAAGACGAAGTTATCCCTCTGATTACCGATTTCCTGGCGCGCCACCCCATAGAGGTTGCGGAAACCGCCGAGGCCTGACAAAGTAGAAACCATGCAAATGCCAGCTGAGAATGTTGTGAATATTGCGGCTCACTTACCCGCCATGGCAGAACGTCTGCCCTTTCAGAGAGCGGTGGTTTTTCCCCAAACCAGGGACAACAATGGCCGAGTAGCTTATACCCACTTAACCTTTTCTCAACTGCATCGAAGCAGCAACAGGCTGGCGTCGGGTTTGGAGCAATACAAAGTTAAACGAGGCGTTCGGGTTGCGCTGATGGTTAAACCCTCGCTTGAATTCTTCTCGCTTACCTTTGCACTGTTCAAAATTGGCGCAATTCCCGTCTTTATCGATCCGGGCATGGGTGTGAAAAACCTGAAGAAATGCCTGGGCGAGGCCCAGCCAGAGGTGTTCATAGGCATTCCCAAGGCCCATGTGGCCCGGCTTCTGTTAAGCTGGCCCACAGTGAAACAACTGATAACCGTGGGAAGGCGCTATTTTTGGGGCGGCGTTACCTTGGATCAAGTGCGAGACGCAGGTTCCGAAGATTACCAGATTACGCCAACCCGAGCAGACGAGTTGGCCGCAATTTTGTTCACCAGCGGCAGCACAGGCGTCCCGAAAGGAGCTGTCTACACTCATGGAACTTTTTCCAGCCAGGTCCATATTCTCAAGCGAATTTACCAAATCCAACCAGGCGAAGTAGATCTGGCGACCTTTCCCTTATTTGCCCTATTCGCGCCAGCCCTGGGCATGACGGCCATCATCCCCGATATGGACGCCACTCGCCCTGCTCTGGTCGATCCGGTTAAAATAATAGAGCCCATTGAAAACTTTGGGGTAACCAACATGTTTGGATCGCCCGCGCTCCTCAATACTGTAGGTCGATATGGCGAAACGCACAAAGTGCGACTGCCCTCTTTGAAGCGGGTCATTTCCGCAGGGGCTCCCGTCCAGCCCGACATCATGAAACGGTTCTGCCTCATGTTGGACAAGACCTGCCAGATCCACACGCCGTATGGGGCCACAGAATCCCTTCCGGTTTGCACCATAGGCTCTGACGAGATCTTGGGTGAAACGGCTGCTTGGACTCAAAGAGGCAAGGGCGTCTGCGTGGGCGAACCCGTTTCAGATATCGAACTGAAAATCATCAGAATAACGGACGATCCCATTGAAACCTGGTCAGACCAATTAATCGTAAAGCAGGGAGAAGTGGGAGAAATCACGGTTAAAGGCCCCATGGTGACCACCCACTATTTCAACCGAGACGCCTCCACAAAGCTGGCCAAAATCAAAGATGAAGACGGTCAGGTAAGACATCGCATGGGCGATTTGGGTTATTTAGACGAGAAGGGCCGAGTATGGTTCTGCGGTCGCAAGGCCCATCGGGTCATGACTCATGGGAAACTGCTCTTCACCATCCCTTGCGAAGGGGTATTCAACGCCCATCCAAAGGTCTACCGCACGGCGCTGGTAGGGGTTCCCTCTCAGGGCGGACTGCTGAGACCAATCATTTGCGTAGAATTGGAAAAAGGCGCAAAAGACGTCGATGAAAACACCATTCGTGAAGAGCTTAAAAAACTGGGAGCCGCTTTTGATCACACCCGAGAGATAGACAGCTTTCTCTTTCACCCGGGTTTTCCAGTAGACATCAGACACAATGCCAAAATATTCCGTGAGAAACTGGCTGTTTGGGCTAGTACCAGGATTTAGCTCAGGGGGTTGCCCATGACAGATGGATTGATCGATCTCAGCCATACAATTAAACATGGCATGATTACCTATAAAGGTCTGCCAGGGCCAGAGATAAGCAATTTCATGGATTTTGAGGCGTCTCGTTCTCATTATGGAGAGGACACCTGTTTCCACATTGGAAGAATTACCATGGTGGCCAACACTGGCACCTATTTGGACTCGCCATTTCACCGCTATCCAACCGGCCGGGATCTGTCCCAATTGGAGCTGTCTTCCCTGGCGGATCTTGAAGGTCTGGTCTTTAGCACAAAAGATCGATCCATAGGACCAGAACTTTTCGGCGATGCGCCTCTCGCAGGAAAAGCCGTGCTTATTCACACCGGCTGGGATAAACACTGGGGCGAGGACACCTACTTTGAGGGGCATCCCTATCTCACTGCGGAGGCCGCGCAAAAACTGGTTTCCGCCGGGGTCCGATTGGTAGGGATAGACTCTTTGAACATTGACGATACAAGGGATGGCAAGCGTAGCGTACACACCATATGCCTCGCTGCAGGCATCCCCGTAGTAGAACATTTATGCAACCTGGAAATGTTGCCCCACACGGGGTTCCGTTTTTTCGCTGTTCCTGCTAAAGTAGCGGGTATGGGAACCTTCCCGGTTCGCGCATTTGCCATCACTAAATAAAATCTAAGATCAATGGAAGCAGAACCCAGGGGGGGATTCTTGATTACACGCCAACGTCTTGGTAAGATTTTACATATAGCGTTTCCATTAATGATTTCCATGGTTTCCGGAAATCTGATGACGATCGTTGACGCAGCCATGGTAGGGCGATTGGGCAAGGTGCCCGTTGCAGCGGTTGGCATCAGCGGTTTCTCCGTGGGTCTGGTTTTCGCTTTCATTGCTGGCTTGGGCCTTTCGGTTCAGGTCATTACCTCTCGTAGGTTTGGGGCCGGTCAAACTGAGGACTTGATGTTGCCTGTAAACGGGGGGCTCATCCTCTCCCTGGTGATCGGCGTCATCATACCCTTGCTCACGCTTCCCTTTTCACAGCAAATCCTTGAATTCTCCAACAAAGATCCCCTTGTGGTTTCAGAAGGCTTGCCCTATTTTAAAATTCTCATGTTGGGTATTTTCCCCGTCGGCCTCAACGGCGCGCTTGCAGGCAGTTGGACGGGTCGAGGCCAGACCAGGAAATTCACAAAAGTAACCGTGGCCTCTCACGTGTTGAATATCGGATTGAACTACCTGCTTATTTTTGGCAAATTCGGGTTTCCAGAGATGGGAATAAAGGGCGCAGCCGTCTCGTCGATTATTTGCACCTTCGTCAGCGCAGGCACCTTGATGTTCATGATGTATTTGGAGCGAAACCCGGGGTTTCTGACAGCAAAACCACCACTGGCCATGCTGAAGTTAATGATTAGCCTCATGCTGCCAAGCTCAACAAGGCAAATGTTAAACAATGCGGGTTTCCTCATCTTCATGATCATGATGGGCATGTTGGGAACGGCGGCCGTTGCAGGTACTTTTGTCATGGTCCGCATTATGCAAATTACCCTAATGCCCCTGGGGAGCATAGGCGCAGCCGCAGGTTCTCTTGCCGGCCAGGCCATGGGCGCGGATCAACCAGATGAAGCTTCCGAATGGGGATACGATGCGGTAAAAATAAGCGCCGGCATGTTGATATTCCTCGGCTTGCCACTGATGATCTTTCCGGAAGTAGTGCTTGGATTTTTCATTAATGACGCCGAAATTGTACAAATGGCCAAACTCCCGCTTCAAATGTTGGGAGTCAATAGGATCTTTTTCGTAAGCCTCACTTTTGCAGCACTTCTCAGCGCAGTGGGCGATCCCAAGCGAACGATGTACGTTTCCGTGCTTTTGCAATGGATCATCTACCTGCCTCTCACCTACCTGCTCCTAAAATTGGGCCACGACTTTGTTACTGTCTGGGTGGTTCGAGCGCTGGTAGCCATCCTGTCGCCCATTTGCATG
>JBNKOV010000533.1:0-4375 GCA_050294955.1 Holophagae bacterium | reverse complement strand
ATTGGAAGAAGAAATGGAAGGGGCTGACCCCGTTGTAGATACCGAAGCACGGCTGAAACCTGCGACCGCAGACGCCTCGGAGTCATTGGATGATAAATCCGATGAAGAGCTGGCGTCGCTCTTGGATGAGGAATTGGAAACCGTTGATCAATATCTAGAGGATTGAATATGAGCGACAACAACTATGGGGAAAAACTCAAAAAAGCGGTCATTGCCCTGCGGCGCATGAAGGAAAAACTGGATTCCATGGATGCGAAACAAAGGGAGCCCATTGCCGTCGTCGGCATGGGTTGCCGGTTTCCAGGAAGCGCCAACTCACCGGAAGAATTTTGGGAATTCCTGAAAGATGGCGGAAACGGAATTGGCCCAGTTCCACAAGATCGCTGGGACCGCAGCTATTTTCATGATCCGGCGGGCGGTCTGGGAAAGATGTACACCGAAAAGGGCGCTTTTTTAGACGCCATCGACCAATTCGACCCTTCTTTTTTTGGCATTTCGGCCTCAGAGGCGGCAGGCATGGATCCACAGCAACGTCTGGTTCTTGAGGTTGCCTGGGAGAGTTTAGAACATGCGGGCATCCCGCCAGAAACCCTGCAAAACACCCGCACAGGCGTCTATTTAGGTCAGATGGTGTGTGACTATTTGAACCTGCAGGTTCGCACCGGGAATCCAACGGATTTGGGGCCTTATTACATCCCCGGTACTGAATTCAGTTTCAACCCCGGTCGGCTGTCCTATATCCTTGGATTACAAGGACCCTGCATGCACTTGGACACAGCTTGTTCATCCTCGCTGGTTGCGGTGCATCTCGCTTGTTCCAGCCTTCGAAGCGGTGAGTCGGATTTTGCCCTGGCCGGCGGCGTGAATGCCATGGCCTCGCCCGAAACCACTATTGCCATTTGCGCAATTCAAGCCTTGTCCAAAAAGGGACGTTGCGCCTCCTTCGATGCATCGGGAGACGGATATGCTAGAGGCGAGGGCTGCGGCATTGTGGCACTCAAAAGATTATCAGACGCAAAGGAGCAGGGACACAGAATTCTCGCATTGATCAAAGGTTCAGCGACCAATCACGATGGACCTAGCGGAGGCTTGACAGTGCCTTCGGGACCAGCTCAAACCCAGGTCATCAAAACAGCGCTTAAACAGGCCCGAGTGGATCCGCTGGACATCGATTATCTTGAAGCCCACGGCACTGGCACCTCTCTGGGAGACCCCATAGAGGTGAATGCATTTTCAAGGGTGTACTGTAAGAACAGGGGCAAAGAAAACCCCCTTCTTTCCGGATCGGTGAAATCGAATATTGGCCATTTGGAGGGCGCAGCAGGCATTTCCGGCTTTATTAAGCTCATTCTCTGCATGCAACACGGCCAAATACCCCCCACCCTGCACCTTAAGAACCCTAATCCTCATATAAACTGGTCGGAGCTCCCCCTTCATATTCCCACAGCACCAACGCCATGGCCCTCTAAGAACGGTCCGCGCATGGGGGCCATCAGTTCGTTTGGCATGAGCGGCGTAAATGCTCACGCCATTGTAGAACAGGCGCCCCATAGACCAGAGCCTGGCCCCGATCAACGAGGCGGCCCCTACATCCTCCCTCTCTCAGCGCGATCATCGGAATCCTTAGCGCTCCTGGCCCAAAAATACCAAAAGCATTTTCAGCATAAGCCGCCTCAACTGAGAGACATTTGTTATTCAGCCTTCCATTGCCGCAGCCACATGCCAATACGGGATTTTGTGGTTGCCCAGAGTACGGAAACACTGTCCACTGCGCTCAAGCCATTGACGGAAAGAACTCGTGAAAGATGGGCAATTCCAGAAGACCCGCCACAAAAACCTGTATTTGCATTTGCTGGCCAGGGCTCCCAATGGATCAGAATGGGCGTGGATTTAATGGACAGCGAACCTTTGTTCATGCAATGCCTGGCTGAAATCGATCAGTTTTTGCAGGACCATGTTGACTGGTCCCTGGTTCACGAATTACGAGCGAATGCAGAAGAAAGCAGACTGGATCAAACCGATGTGGCTCAAACGGCTATTTTTGCAGTACAAGTCGCACTTGCAAGACTTTGGGAACACTGGGGTATTTCACCCGCGGCTGTTGTGGGTCATAGTGTTGGGGAAGTTGCGGCCGCACATATTGCAGGAGTATTGGACCTCCCTGAAGCTGTAAAAATCGTCACCGAGAGAGGGCGGCTGATGCAGGCGGCCACAGGATTGGGAAAAATGGCGGCTGTCGGGCTTCCTGCGGATAAAATACGAAACCTGCCCGGATATCAAGAAGCCGTGGAAATTGCTGCTGAGAACAGCCCGGTCTCCATCGTTCTTTCTGGAAAAAAAGAGGCCCTACAGACCTTCTTAAACCAGCTTCCTGAGCAGACCTATCAAAAAATGTTGGAGGTGGATTACGCCTTCCATAGCGTGCAAATGACGCCCTTTGCACAGAAAATGCGGGATTTTTCAAAAGGAATCCAAATTTCAAAACCCACCATTCCCATTGTGAGCACCGTAACCGGAACCTATTGGAAGGAAGGTGATTATTCTGCAGAGTACTGGGGAGACAACATTAGGAGACCCGTCTTATTCACCCAGGCAATTGAATCCCTAGTTCAAGCCGGGCACAGCCAATTTCTGGAAATAGGGCCTCATCCCGTCTTGAGAATATACCTTTCCCAAATCCTAGACAAGCACGGCGTTGAAGGGTTTTCTACGCCATCTCTGATTAGAGACAAGAATGGCCCTCAAACCATGCTCCAAAGCATGGGTGAATGGTATCGTCGGGGGCATCGCCTTCATTGGGAAAAGCTTTTCAACACCACCGGCGCTCAAGTAGACTTGCCAACCTATGCCTGGAACCGCAAGAGATATTGGTTGGATGTTCCCTTCCCAGGCCCGAAAAGCACGCGAAGCGGAGGGCCAGGCGTAGAGCAGTCCAACCTTTGTTACCAGGAAATCTGGGAGCCAAAACCGACGAACCCACAGCCGGAAATTTCCGGGGTTCACCTGGTGGTTGGCCCAGACGCCTCTTTGACCCTGGCCCTTCAAGAACAAATAAAGGAAAATGGTGGAACCTGCATAATAGCCAGGAACAGCGAAGAACTGGCACAGACCACAGAAAAACCAGAAAAGGTGATCTATTGCGCCCTGGCTGATGAGATTCAGAAAGATCCACCACTGCCGGACCAAGCCCTTTCTCACTGCCGAAATTTTCTGAATTTAGCGCAGCACCTTATTCAAAACCAGATCAATGCGACCATATGGATTGCAACCGGACATGTAGACCCCAACTCAGAAGATGGCGCAGAATTGGGATTGGCAAGCAGCGCATTATTGGGATTTGGAAGAGGGATGGCCCTGGAGCGTCCGGACCATTGGGGAGGAACCATAGAATTAGGGCCAGCGCCAGCGGCCCAACAAGCAGCTTCAGTCATCGCCGAAGTATCCAATCCCCAACCTGGCGAGGACCAGATTCTATACAAAGCAGAGAAAAGATTCGTAAAACGATTAGAACCCCTTCCCTGGCAGGCCCCTTCCCTACCCTCATACAAAAAAGACTGCAGCTATCTCATATGCGGCGGTTTAGGCGGCATAGGATACAAAGTAGCGAAGCGCCTGGGTGAACGAGGCGCTGGAACCCTTATCCTTACAGGTCGAAGCTCCTTGCCGGCACGAGAGCAATGGGCGCATCCTGAAGTAGAAAATAGTGACAAAGTGCAGGCAATATTGAACCTGGAAGAATTGGGTTGTGAGGTTCAATATTATGCCGCAGATGTTTCAAATGAAAACGCCATGGAGCAGCTCTTTAAAACTCTTAAAGAAGAGGCCCCGCCAATAAAAGGCATCGTACATGCTTCTGGCGTAGCCAGTAAAAGAGCCATCGCACAGATGACAGACCATGATTTAGAATTATTATTTCCAAAGGTGCATGGAACCTGGTTACTGCACAGACATGGCCAGTCACTTGACCTGGATTTTTTCCTATGTTTCTCCTCCATTTCATCGGTCTGGGGATCGCCGGAACTGGCGCACTACGCAGCAGCCAACAGGTTCCAAGACGCCTTCGCCGATTATCGAACAGCTAAAGGGTTACCCGCTTTGAGTTTAAACTGGGGGCCGTGGGCGGGAGGCGGCATGGCCGATCCCAAGTTTCAAGCAGAACTGGCGAGATCCGGATTATCCGCCCTAGAACCCGCCCCCGCCATCACCGTAATGGAGGAACTCATAAATCAAAAGCACTCCCGCATTGTGGCCGTGGATATAGACTGGTCGAGATTTCGATCAGTATTTGAAGCCACACAACCGCGTATGCTCTTATCCCGATTTGAATCCGAGCAGCGTGCATCTCCAGAAAGACTTCCGGGAAGCCAGTTAGCGG
>JBNKOV010000532.1:0-4375 GCA_050294955.1 Holophagae bacterium | reverse complement strand
CCCTCGTGTGATTTCTCTTCCTACCTACCCCTTCCGCAAAAAGTCTTTCTGGCCAACTGCTGTTCCTGGAGTAAAGGCGAAAGATCGTGTTATAGAAGAGTCTGTTCAAGTCCCAGAAAAAGCCCCATTGGTTCAGGCCAATCTGGTCTATCAGTTGCAACAAATGGCTGCTGGAGTTCTCATGGTTGAACCAGCGGAATTGCCATTAAATAAGGATCTTGCAGACTTTGGTTTGGATTCCTTTTCCGGTATGAACTTCGTTAAGGAATTGGAGTCCCGGTTTGGTGTGAAACTATCTGCTGAACTGTTGTTCGACCACCCAAGCCTCCAGGCCCTGAACGATTACCTTGAAGGTCTTGATCTGGTTGAAGAGTTGCCTGAAGAAACCGCTTCCGAAGTTTCTAGCGCCACCTATCCCGAGCCCCAATCCGACCGTTTCCCTCTCTCGGAAGGCCAAAAGGGCCTGTGGTATCATCATCAATTGCATCCCCAAAGTTACAGCTACAATGTGCCCACGGCTTTTGATGTTCCCGGACCTGTAGATGCGGAGATCCTGGAACAGGCTTTGAACCTGGTTGCGAAACGTCACCCCATGTTGTTGGCCTCTTTTTGTATTGAAGAGGGTGACCCCGTTCAGGTTATCCATCCTGACATGTCGTTGAAGGTGGAGGTGAAAGACGCATCCCAATTGGACTTCTCAGAAGAAATGGCCGGAATCGTTTGCCAACCCTTCAACTTGGAGCACGGCCCTCTGGTTCGAGCTGTTGTTTTTTCCCAGTCGCCTTCCCAGCACAAATTGTTGTTGGTTGTTCACCATATCGTGTTTGATGGCGCGGCTCTGGGGGTCATTGCACTGGAATGGGCGGCTGTCTACAAACATCTCATGTCGGGAAAAAACGAGCTTCCGCCCAGCCAACCCACACAATACAGCGATTTTATCATGTGGCAACAGGACATGTTGGCTGGTGAAGATGGCCGAAATCATGAGGCTTATTGGCGAGAACAGCTACGTGGCGAGCTGCCTATTCTTGATCTTCCGGGAGATTTCGGCAATGAAACAGGAGCAGCCGTCTTTACCTTAGAGGTGAAAGGTTCTGTTGTAGAGGAGGTTGCACGGCTTGGAAGAAAGTGCAGGGCCAGTCTTTTTCAAACCCTGTTGGCGGCTTATAAACTTCTATTGCACCGCTACACCCATCAGGAAGAGCTGGTTGTTGGAACCCCTGTCGCTGGAAGACCGCAATCCCGTTTTGATGGGGTTGTGGGTTATTTCGTGAACCTGATTCCCATCCGAACTCGTTTCAAGGCCACCGACCGGTTCGGGGATTTTTTGAAGCAGGTTCGTCAAACCGTTTTCGACGGCCTTAAACATGGGGACTATCCTTTTTCCCACATGGTAAAGGACCTGGGAATTCACTCCGGAGAAGATCATCCGCCTATTTTTCAAACCAACTTTGTTTTCCAAAGCTGGTATCAGGAAGAGGTGATGGATGAAGAGGACGGGGCCTTGAACCTGATTCCTGATTTTCTTCAGCATCAGACCACGGTGTTCGACCTTACTTTGGAATGTATTACACTGAAAGACAGAATGTTGGTGTTTTTTAAATACAACCAGGCCTGTTTTAGCGAAGAGCGGATTCAGCGCATGGCCAATCATTTTAAGACATTACTCGCCCGTTTGGATCTTGACCAGCCTCTTTCTGAAGCAACTCTAATGGAAGAAGATGAACGTAACTTATTGCTTCACGGTTTCAATGAGAGCAAGCAGGTTTCCCAGCGGTTTTTGCCGGTCCATCAACGCTTTGAGGCGTTGGCTGCCCAGCATCCCCAGCAACCTGCTCTGGCTGGAGATACGGTTTTAACCTATGGGGAAGTGAACATTCGGGCGAATCGGTTGGCCCATCGTCTTATTGCCCTGGGGGTGGGAGCCCACGCGCCTGTGGCCCTTTGTTTGCCGCGCACCGCCGACGCGGTCATCTGCATGTTGGCGGTGCTGAAATCAGGCAGCGCCTATGTCCCTTTTGAGATCACAGATGGGTTTGATCGGCTATCCGCTATGTTTGCGGATATTGGAACAACCCTCGCAATTGCTCAAAAGGGTCAGGAACTCCCAGATACGGTAACCGTGGTAAATCCCGAATGGGATTCATTAATGGGGGAGCTGGAAACCAACCCCAACTTACCAATTCATCCCCAACAGTTGGCATATCTTATCTTTACTTCGGGTTCCACTGGTTTTCCAAAGGCTGTGGCGGTTCCCCATCAGAACATTGCATCCTATTTAGATGGGGTCATCGACCGGTTGGAAATTACAGAGCCTATGGCATATGCTGTTGTTTCCACCTTTGCAGCGGATTTGGGTTACACCAGTATTTTTCCATCGCTCACCACGGGCGGGCTGTTGCATGTCATCGATCGCGATCTGGCGGCCAGCCCCGGAGAGTTGGCGGAGCACATGGTTCTAGCCCAAATCGACTTTCTTAAAATCACACCATCTCATCTGGCCGCTCTCCTCACTGCTCCCGATCCGCAAAGGCTTTTACCCAAAAGGGTTTTAGTGCTTGGAGGCGAAGCTTCTTCACCGGAATTTATTGCAGAGATCAGGGCGCTTTCTGATTGTCGCATCTTCAACCATTACGGGCCAGCAGAGGCGACTGTTGGCGCGACAGCAGGCGAACTTCCCGTTGAGATGACTCACATTTCGCTGGGCCAATCCCTGCCCGGCGCGAATGTCTACATTTTGGACAAACATGGAGAACCCACGCCCATGGGCGTCCATGGTGAACTCTTTATTGGTGGAAATGGCGTTGCCAGGGGTTATTTGGCGAGACCCGCTCTGACGGCGGCCAGTTTTGTGCCTGATCCTTTTTCCAGAATCCCTGGCTCGCGACTATACCGCACAGGCGATCTTGTCCGATACGCGCCAGAGCTGACCTTTCTTGGGCGAAAGGATCATCAGGTAAAAATTCGCGGCTATAGGGTAGAGCCCGGTGAGATTGAGCAGGCATTGCGGCGGTATGAACCCGTTCTTGAAGCCCTGGTTGCTGTACTGTCGGACAATGGGAAGGAGAAACATCTGGCGGCATGGATTCGCGGGTCAAAGCCGGTTTCTGAAGCGGAGCTGGTGCAGCATCTCTCAAAAAAGCTGCCCGGCCACATGATCCCTTCCGCCTTTGTTTTCCTTGACCGTTTCCCTCTTAACGCCAATGGCAAGATTGATCGCGCCTCTCTGCCAAAGCCGCAGACGAAGTCATTAGTGCATGAATCGAGTGAGGTTCGCACGCCCATTCAGGAGCAGATAACCGCCATCTGGTCCAGCATTCTGAATGTGGTCAGTCCTGGTTTGGATCAGAGTTTCTTTGAATTGGGAGGACACTCGCTTCTGGCCACCAGGCTGCTTGCAAAGGTTCAGCGAGAGCTGGGGGTTGTAATTCCTCTTCGGCAGATGCTTTCCCAACCCACCATAAGAGCTATGGCAGCCGCGATTCAACCCGAAGATGCGTCTTCACGTGTACTGCCAACTTTGGGACCCATGCCCAGGTATGCAGCGCCTTGCCTTTCCTTCTCGCAACAAAGACTCTGGTTCATTTGTCAGCTTGAGCCGGAAAATGCGGCCTATAACATTCCATCAGCCATGGAGCTTCTCGGCCCATTGGATGGTGATCGTCTAAAAATGGCGCTGAAGAAGGTTGTAGCCAGACATGAGACCCTACGCACATTATTCCAAAATAGGGACGGCGAACCCATACCTGTAATAGGTCCGCCTCATTCCGTTCATCTTGAGTTCACAGATCTCAAAGATTCTCCGGAAAAAGAGGCTGAAGCAGCAGCCTTGGGCCGCTCTTTGTTTAGGAAGCCTTTTGACTTGGAAAAAGGCCCCTTGTATCGCTTCCATCTAATTCATATGGAAGCTGAGCGTCATTTCTTCTTCATGACCCTCCACCACATGATCTCTGACGGCTGGTCTTCTGGGGTTTTCTTCCAGGAGCTTGGCGAGGTCTATAAAGATCCTCATTCCAACGCAACGCCACTGGCTGTTCAATATGTGGATTACGCCTGGTGGCAACGACAGTGGTTGGCAGGTGAAGAGCTTGAGCGACAGTTGACCTATTGGAAAACTCAATTGGCGGAGGCGGCCCATGTCCTGGAACTGCCAACAGATTTCCCAAGGTCCAAGGTTCAGACTTTTGACGGCGCGGGCTTCAGTTTTCACATATCTGCCGATATCACCCGTGCATTAAGAACATTAGGTCAGACCAGGGGCGCTACGTTGTTCATGACCTTGTTGACAGCCTTTCACACGCTTTTGTTCAAACACACTGGCCAGGAGGATATCCTGGTGGGCGTTCCCATAGCCAATAGGGACCAGGAAGAAACA
>JBNKOV010000531.1:0-4377 GCA_050294955.1 Holophagae bacterium | reverse complement strand
GCACGTCGCGCAACCTACTGCCTGAAATGGCCGAAACACAACAGGCAATAACCCACAAAAAAACCGGAGCTGTAAGGGTGCTCTCTTTCAGGGAAGGGCGCAACCACTTTTTCCTGTTCACCCAAGAGGAGGGAGATGCAACCCACGCCACGGTGCTTTCTATTTCCAAGGAGACCGGAGAAACGGAGATTCTGTTTAGGCTGCCCTCTCATATTAAACAGCTTCTTTCTTCAAGGCAAAGGGACATGCCTATGTGGTGGGATTCTTCTAAAAAATCTCTTATGAGATTTGATCCCAACTTGGGAGCGCCTATCACAGAAGCCCAATTCGGCCCAGATATTTATGATGTTTGCGCCGTATTGGATTAACCGGGTGGTTTAAATGGCGCTGCTCCTTTTTTCCATTCTGGTTAGGGACCCCTTGGCTCAGGCCCCCATCTATCAATTTCACCAAGCTGCGGATTCGTTTTTTCGTATAATGAACCCCACTCAGAGTCTAAAATCTACGCCTACATTGAGTTACATGTGGCGAGACCATTTCCCTTCATTCGGGAATCTTGAAGCGCTCTACTTGATGTACCTGAAGGCGACTCGCGCCGCTCGGGAAGAGCCTGCGGCCATTGATTTGGGTGATGACAATTTGGACAGCTATTGGCACGTTTCTCGATTTTCCCAGGAGAAGGCGTCAATCTTTCTTCACCATTGTCTGGAGAGCGACCTGCCAGGTGTTTTGCAGGCGCTGAATGAAGGTACATGGCGATTTCGTTCCGCTCTTGAGAAGGCGCTTTTCCAAAGAGATCTCTATCAGGCGATCAGCCTCCTCTACCATGCCTGCGACAAGGGTTGCGCTACGGATGAGGCCATTTTTAAGGACAGTCTTTTGGAGGGTATGAAGCCGTTATTCATCAGGGCGCGCTTGAGCAAGGCCGAGTTTCAAGAATTGCAGGCCTTATTGCCTTCTGAAGCCGACCCGCGCTTTTTTTCTCAGATCTATGATGGGAAGGCGGAAAGACCTTACCTGCCTCGGGTGGTTCTGGGGAACGATCCACTTTGGTTTACAATCCCCTATGACGCGCCGCCAAAACATATGGTGGATATGGAGGGGCGAAGTTTTTTTCATGGGCATGTCAAGATCCCGGGAATGCAGCCTCATGAGGTTCCTGATTTCTGGCGTTCGGTTTTCATAGAACATGGCGGCAACGACAATGTGAGCGCAAGGGTTCCACTCTGCCCGCCCATGACAGAGACCATGTTGGTGCGCACCATGGGTGTATTTCTGAATGACGGCTCTTTTGCCGATTCAGGATTCCCAGAAGCGGTCAATATTCGTATCTTTAAAACATCCAGACCAACGCTGGACATGAGCACCGGCGACTTTAGAGGCACGATCTACCAGGTTCTGGCGATGAAGCGGCGAGCACTCCTAAACAACCCTGCTTCTCTTGGTCTACAAGTCATCTCGCTTGAATCCCCGGCATATTTTGGGATTCTTCAGGGCGCGCCAGATGCGAAAAACGCTTACACCGACGCACTTACAACGGTTAGACAGGCTTGCATCAATTGTCATTCCGCCTTGTTTCACGGAACACCTACCATCTTCTCTTTTGTCAGGCCTTACCCGGAATCTCAGTCAGATGCGGCCCCCGGCCACAACTACGGGGATATTTTGAGTTTTATGAAAGAGCGGGGCTTCTCTCGTCTGAATACTCCGGTTTATCAATTTCTCATGGGCAATGGCTCAACCAGATCTAGCCTTGAGAACCATGGCAATCCAACCCTATAACCCCATGCTTTTTTTAAAGGAGGCTCTGTGAATTGTTTGTCAAATCCTATTTTAAAAGTTGCCGCTCTTATTTTGGGAGTTCTGGCCTGTTGCGTGGCGTTTGCCCAAACCTGCGAGGATCCAGGCGGCAGCGGCTCTACGGAATGCGATCCCGAAGAGCTGTGTGGCGGGGGATGTCCCCCTTATATTCCCGATTGTCTGGGAGGCGGCCCAGGGGGCTTTTGTGATGAGTATTGGGAGTGCATGATGATGTGCCCCCTGGTCATTGATCTGGATGGCGATGGTTTTAAATTTGGCGGTTTACAAGACGCTGTTTATTTCGACATGCTGGCATTGGGCGAGCCGGTTCTGATGAACTGGGTGATTGCAGGCGGCGATGAGGCCTTTCTATTTGCTGATCTTAACGGGAACGCCATAGCGGATAACGGCTCGGAATTATTTGGCAGCGGCACGATTATGTTGCAAACGGGTGATCGGGCCAAGAATGGGTTCCTGGCTATTGGCCAATACGACGAACTTGCATTTGGGGGTAATGAGGACGGGCTCATTTCTGCTGAAGACGATATATGGGATCGTTTGCTGTTGTGGTTGGACTCAGACGGGGATGGGATTTGTCAACCCTCAGAGGTTGAACAATTAACCATGGCCAATATTGTTGGGATCTCAACTTTGCCAAAAGAGAAGTTTAAGTTCGACAGGCATGGGAACTGGCTTCGTTTTTTCGCAAACTTGCATTTTGATAATGGCCACAAGGGAAAACACAGGGTGGTTGACATCTTTTTCCTGAAAGGGAGCAACGTCAACTAATAAATGACTTGCCATAGACCCGCTAAATGGAGATCCAACCTTCTAAAAGAAATCTGAAGGCAATTAGCCGAAATGGCAGATGGAACCTCTACCGACCTTTACCTAAATCCCAAGTTTGAGAGCGGGCGCTGTCCGGTGTATCGCGGGCGGGCCGCGATCGGACGCTGTCCCGCGTAGTTGGAACATTGCAAAGAAAGGCCAAGTGCGAAGATTGGCGTTCAGAAGAGAGACCCAAAAGAAAGATGGGACACCAGATATGCTTGGTCTAGATCCCAATAGATGGGAAAAAAGCCTGAAAACGCGGCTTACAAGCTGCTTTTCGCTGGACTTTGCTCACCCCTCAATTCTGGGATATAAGTAAAGAAAATCTGGAGTTCCAACTTACTACCTGGCCACCTGCCTTCGGGCTTTCATTTTGTTTGACTCCGTAGCTCAGGGGTTCTTCTGCGCGGGACGGCGCCCCACGATACACCGGACAGCCCCGCCCACGATACACCGGGCCTTGCTTCACCGGAACTCTTTATTGGCAAGCTTGTTTGTTGCTTGTTTCGAATTAACCTTTGTGTTAAATTTACCTTTTCAGTTCGCGTCTTCGGGAGTTAAATATGAGTAAGCTGTGTTGGATACATATTTCCGATCTCCATCTCAACAACCAAAAGCATGGTTGGCGAACCAAGGAGGCGCTTAGCAAACTCAGGCAGGATGCAGCAGCTCTGGCGCAAAAGGCCTTTTTGCAGCCTCAGTTCCTTTTTGTAACGGGGGATCTGGTCTACGGGGAAGGGGTTGCGGGTATGAGCCTTGTTGAGCAGTTCAACGAAACCTTCACGTTCCTGAAGCATTTGACCAAAGCATTGGGCATTCCCAAAAACCATGTGTTCATTGTTCCTGGCAATCACGATGTGAATCGCACCAAGGTGATGCCTATGGCTCAGGATTACCTGGCAGGCTTTTTAAAAAAAGGCTATCAAGAGGCTCGTGACGGCGTCAATGAGATGTTCCACAAGACAGATGATCAACTGCTTGCCTATATGAACCGTTTGGGTGATTACCGCCAGGCGGTTAAACAGCGCTATCCTCATTTAGTGAGGGATGATCGTCTGGTGTTCGCCGAGACCCGCAAGGTTGGGGATTTGAAGGTGGGCATTGCCGGGTTCAATGGGTCCTGGGCTTGTGGCGGCGATGAGGAAAAGGGCAAACTCTGGTTGGGGTCGGAATGGCAACTCAATTACTTTCGCGAGGCGTTTGAAGAGGTGGATGTAAAAATCGGTCTCATCCACCATCCCATCGATTGGTACGCCCCGGCGGAGGCGGAGATTTTGAAGTCTCGTCTGGAGGGCGCCTTCGATTTCCTGATCCACGGCCACGAACATCAATCCTGGGTTCAGCAGATCAACAATACCCATGTGCGCATCTCGGCTGGAGCGGTGTTTGGGGATACATCCGATGAGTTTGGCTACAATATGGGTAAGGTGGATAAGGACCGCAATGGGGAAGTCTGGCTGCGGCGCTACAGTACCAAAGGGGATGGAGGCTGGATCGCAGAGCATGTCCCAGGATTGAGTACTGAGGAGGGCGTGGTAACTCTGGGTCAACAGCAAACCTCAGAACCGTCGAAACCCGAAGACGGCATTATTGGTCGAGAGCGGGATGTGGCTCGCATTGTGGCGCTTTTGGATGAGGACGACCTGGTTCAGGTCTACGGCATGAGCGGCATTGGCAAGACGGAAGTGGTGAAATTGGTGGGCGCTGCACGGCCCGAACGCTATCTGCGCATCCCGGCCCATCGGG
>JBNKOV010000530.1:0-4380 GCA_050294955.1 Holophagae bacterium | reverse complement strand
CGCCCATGAGCTTTGAGCCTATTTGAGTTGCAAGCCGGATCCTTTGGGATTCTCCACCAGAAAGGGTTCCTGCTTTCCTGTTCAGAGTGAGGTATCCCAAACCTACATCGTGTAGAAACTTCAGGCGTTCCACCACTTCCTTGAGGATCTTGTCTGCAATCAGTCGGTCGTTTCCTTCCAGGCCCATTTCAGCAAAAAGGGTGTAGGCGTCTCGAACTGATAGACCTGTGTAATGGGCAATATTCTGTTCGTGGATGGTGACGGCGAGGGGCATGGGTTTCAGGCGATGGCCGTCACAATCTTCGCAACGATCCAACGCCATGAATCTTTGAAGGCTCTCGCGCACGTTTTGGGAACCGGTCTCTCTATAACGCCGCTTCAGATTGGGAATGAGCCCTTCATATTTGGTTTTAAAGGTATAAGAGCTTCCGTGCTTCTCGAAGGTGAAAAGCATTTCCTTGTCTGAGCCATGCAAAAGCAGGGTTTGAATCTTTTGCGTCAACTTTCTAAAGGGCGCAGTGAGCTTGAACTTGTACTCTTTGCTCAAATGTTTGACCTGGCTGAAGCTCCAGCCGTCCTGGTTTTCGCTGAGGGGAGATAGCGCGCCATCTTTAATGGATAAATCGGGGTTTGGCACCACCAGGCCTTCGTCAAATATTCGGGTTTCCCCCAAACCGTCGCATTTGGGGCAGGCGCCATGAGGGGAGTTGAACGAAAAGTCGCGGGGCTGGAGTTCGGGAAATGATAAGCCGCAATCCAGGCAAACGAGGTGTTCGCTCATGAGTATGCTCTTGCGGTCATCTTTGGGGAAGTCTACCTTAATCAGGCCTTCCGAGAGGGTTAAGGCGCTTTCAATGCTGTCGGCAATTCGATCTCGTTTGCCCTGTGTCACCTTCACTCGGTCGATAACCACGTCGATGTCGTGTTTGTAATGTTTGTCCAGAACGGGAGGGTCTTCATCTTCCAGACGATAACTCTCACCGTTGACCATGATCCTGGGGTAGCCTTTGGACTTCAGGTCCAAAAACATTTTGCGGAATTCACCTTTGCGGTCGCGAACCACAGGGGCCAGGATTTGGATGGCGGTTCCTTCTTCCATTGCCATAACGGTTTCAATAATCTGACTGGCGGATTGACCCAAAATGGGCTTCCTGCATTTCGGGCAATGGGGCTTGCCTATTCGAGCAAACAGCAATCTGAGGTAATCGTAAATTTCGGTGACAGTGGCGACAGTGGACCGGGGATTTCGCCCTGTGGTTTTCTGTTCAATGGATATAGCAGGGGACAGGCCTTCTATTGCATCTACATCTGGCTTGTCCATCTGGTCCAGGAACTGGCGGGCATAGGCGGAAAGCGACTCTACATAACGGCGTTGACCTTCCGCGTAGATGGTGTCAAAGGCGAGGGACGACTTTCCAGAACCGGAAACGCCTGTCAGCACCACCAACTTGTTGCGGGGGATGCGGACCTCCACATTTTTAAGATTGTGCTCTCTGGCGCCCTTGACATGAAGATGTGATTGGCTCATGAAACCCTCCGGTGAAACATCCCGCGCGCATGGTCTGCGACAAAGGGCTGTTGACCCGCTTCTCGTCGCGGTTATCGATTGTACACGGCTTCTTCATTCTCATCAAGTAATGGTTGTGATTTGTTTTGAATTATTGGTGGAATGCACGCCTTTTGCTTTTTTCACAACCATGCGGCAGCGCTGGAGATGGCTTATTTCTCCACTTGTGGTGATCTTTTTTGATAGTTGGTTGGGTGCTGATTTCCCGATTTTGTTGGAATCTTGCTGCAAGCGCGGGTCAAATTACGGCAAGAAAAGAAATTGGGAATTGGGCTGGAAAAGTGTGGCTATCTAAATTCAGATCTGGTAAATTTCTCTGGACTAAAGACGGAGAGGTTCTTTATGACTACCACCACTCAAGCCAGACCAGGCGTTGCTCAGCGCATTGCCCAAGCACTTCAAGTTGGGGCTCACCAGGTTGAAGCGGCCATCACTCTGTTGGATGAAGGGGCGACTGTTCCTTTTATTGCGCGCTATAGAAAGGAAGTTACCGGTGGTTTGAGTGATACTCACCTGAGGGATCTTGAAGAGAAGATGCACTATCTTCGAGAACTGGACGATCGCAGAGCGGCCATCCTGTCCAGTATAGGCGAGCAGGGTAAATTGACCCCGGCTCTCGAACGTCAGATTCATGAGGCTGAAACCAAAACGCAGCTTGAAGACCTCTATCTTCCCTACCGTAAGAAGCGCAGAACCAAGGGGCAGATTGCCCGTGAAGCGGGTCTGGAGCCGTTGGCCCTGAAAATATGGAAAAATCCCAATTGCAATCCCGAGGTCGAGGCTGGGAAATTTATCGACCCTGCTCGTGGCGTGGCGGACGTTGACGCCGCGTTGGAAGGCGCCCGGTATATTCTCATGGAGCTATTTGCGGAAGATGGCGAGTTAATGGGACGGCTGCGAGACTACATGCGTCAGCGTGGGTTTATTACATCAAAAGCAGCTAAAGGTAAAGAAGCGGAAGGCGCCAAATTCCAAGATTATTTTGATTATGCAGAGCCCGTGGCAAAAGCCCCATCTCATCGGATTCTCGCCCTGCTTCGCGGTTTTAAGGAAGACATTCTGAAGTTGGATATTGCGCCAGATCGCGCTCAGTTGGAAGGTGAAGATTACAATCGTTGTGAAGCAACCATTGCCAGGCATTTTAGGATCGATGATCGGGGCCGTCCTGGAGATGAATGGCTGCTGAGAACGGTCCAGTTGACGTGGAAGGCCAAGATCCATCCCCACTTAAAGTTGGAGCTGCTTTCCGAATTAAAAACAGCGGCGGAATTGGAGGCCATCAAGGTGTTCTCCACCAATCTCAAGGATCTGCTCATGGCTGCGCCCGCTGGACCTCGTGCTGTGATTGGCTTGGATCCAGGTCTGAGAACGGGCGTAAAGTTGGCTGCCGTGGACGCCACTGGCAAGCTTCTTGAGTGTGACACCCTCTATCCTCACGCTCCTCAACGTAAATGGGAGCCATCGCTCAAGCGCTTGGCCCAACTTTGTAAACGTCACAAAATCAGCCTGATCGCCATTGGGAATGGAACCGCCAGTCGTGAGACGGACCGCCTGGCGGCTGAACTCATTAGCAGGAATCCGGATCTGGGTGTCCAGAAAGTGATGGTTAGCGAGGCCGGCGCGTCGGTTTACAGCGCCTCGGAGTTGGCTGCTGAGGAATTTCCTGATTTGGATGTTTCGCTCAGAGGGGCGGTCTCCATTGCGAGACGCCTTCAAGACCCTTTGGCTGAGTTGGTTAAGATTGATCCCAAGGCTATTGGGGTTGGCCAATATCAGCATGACGTGAATCAGACCCGCCTCGCAAGGGGTCTGGATGCGGTTGTGGAGGATTGTGTGAACGGGGTTGGCGTAGATGTAAATACTGCATCCGCCGCCTTACTGTCTCATGTTTCCGGGTTAAGCAAAACTCTTGCAGGCAATGTCGTGGCCTGGAGGGACGAAAACGGGCGGTTTTCCACCCGTGCTCAATTAATGAAGGTTCCCAGAATGGGGGCCAGATCATTTGAGCAATCTGCTGGTTTTTTGAGGATTATGAACGGAAAACAACCTCTGGATGGTTCCGCAGTCCACCCCGAAGCCTATCCTCTGGTGGATCGGATTGCTAGAGCTCACGCCATGAATGTTGCCAGCCTCATTGGCAATACAGCTTTCCTGAAGAGCGTTAAACCTTCTGAATTCACTGATGAGCGCTTCGGCGTGCCCACCATTGCGGATATTTTGACCGAGCTGGAAAAGCCCGGACGAGATCCCCGACCTGAGTTCAAAACGGCTGTGTTTAGAGAAGGCGTTGAAAATATTTCGGACCTGTCCCCTGGCATGGTTTTGGAAGGCGTTGTAAGCAATGTCACCAATTTTGGCGCTTTCGTAGATGTGGGAGTTCATCAGGATGGTCTTGTCCATATTTCTCAACTGGCGGATTATTTTGTAAAAGATCCCAGAGACGTGGTGAAAGCGGGTGATGTGGTAGAGGTTCGCGTGGTGGAGGTAGACGTAAGGCGGAAGCGGATATCTCTCTCCATGAAGGACCTCTAAAGACATCTCTGCCAAATTGGGCGGCCTGACGCCGTTGAGTTGGAATATTTTCTGTTATACTTTGATTTGCTTCGTTTTTGATACCTCGACGAGGTGAAGATTCTTGTTTAATACGGCATTTTCGAGTGGAACTGTTTCGGAACTGGAGCAATACGACATGAAGCCCAGGTTTGGGTTGGAACTCGCTCTGCCGCTTTTTGTGCTTTTATGGTATTTGACCTATGAAATATCACGTACATTTCTGCTGGTCCCCGGTATTAGTTTCTGTTTTTTGCCTACAG
>JBNKOV010000529.1:0-4380 GCA_050294955.1 Holophagae bacterium | reverse complement strand
GGGTTTGTCCACTTATCAAAAAGCGCTCGCCTCGGTGATTATGACATCAGCGGGGCTGGCCTGGCCCGGAAGCCGACTTGCCGCCCGGATGCTCTCTGGAAACAGGGACAATATCAATCGCATCAAGAACATCAGGAGGCAATACCCCATGAAATTTCATTACGTACTCGCATTCACGGCCTTTATGGGCCTCAGCACGCTGCTCATCGCCATGCCCAAACCGGCCATGGAACCCGCATCCCCAAAACCCGTCGCTCAGTCAGGAACCCCAACCCAAGCCCCAATAATCGCAAGAGTGGGCCAGGAAGGCGTGGAACCCCCCGTGTTCACCAAAAGAGTTTCCCCTGAATACCCCAAACGGGCGATTAAGATTAAACTTCAGGGATTTGTGATACTTGAAGCCATTCTTCGGAAAACCGGCGAGGTGGACGACGTCCATGTTCTGCGCGGCTTGGGCAAGGGCAAGTTTGGCTTCGAAGAATCGGCCATCACCGCCTTGAAAAAATGGGAATTCCAGCCAGGCAAGGTAGACGGCGTGCCTTCTGACGTAAGAATGACCTTGAAAATTGATTTCGTGCTTCACCAGAACGAAGATCTTAACATCTCGCTCAGCGATTGGTTTGTAGGCGACGGCCAGAAAGAAGGTTACAAGAGCCCTTCCGTGAAAGTGGAAAGCGATTATGAAACCGCCATGGACGCGTATTCCACCATTTCCATCCCGGTCCAAGCTCAGATCGACGTGGATGGCGCGGTCATCCAATTTGAATTGGATCCGGAATATCTCGCTCAATTGGCCTACCCTGGCGTCATTCGGGAAAATGTGACGCAGGCCCTGGAATACTACAAGTTTACGCCTGCTTCAGTGGAAGAAACAACCCATGAAACCCAGGTGGTTTTCAACATAAAAGTGCCCTTGAAGTCCATTGATCTTCATTCAGAATTGAAGCGAAGAAAGGGTAAATAGTTCCGGTAGGTTCCGAGAAGGATCATTGCCTCCAATCCGGTCCACACAGCCCGGCGTTTCCTATAGACGTCGGGTCTCCGGCAGAGGTGCGCGGTAAATCCGACTCGGACAGGCTTCCACCACGGATTGGTTCTTGGGCCAATCCGTGGTTTTTTCCGTTTGGGAGTTTGACGCGGGGAGAATGGTCCTTTAAAATCCAGGTCTTTGGCTGCCTGGCGTTCCTCGTATGGAAAAATACGAATTTGGGAAGGCGCATTGCAACAAATTAAAGTAAACTAAACTAGCGGGTAGCCGTAGGATTATAGGGAAACGGAGGCTGTTTTTGCTCACCACCATCGGAAAAAAGTTCATGTCCCTTACGGAACGAACGGGTTATTTTTCCGGGTTCATTCTCCAGATTCTGCTATCTTGCTTCAAACGGCCCATTGAATGGCGCGAAATAAGCAAACAGTTGGAAAGCGTGGGCGTGGCCAGCTTCCCGGTTGTTGGGGTAACGGCGCTTTTCACCGGCATGGTGTTCACCCTTCAGACCTACGACGGCTTTGCCCGATTCGGCGCGGAGGGTTATGTGCCCGGGGTATTGGGCGTGGCCCTGTTAAAAGAGTTGGTCCCCGTGTTGGGCGGCATGATGATTGCGGGTCGCGTGGGCTCCGCCATTGCCGCCGAGCTGGGAACCATGAAGGTAACCGACCAGATCGACGCCTTGGAAGTTATGGGAACCGATCCGGTCCATTTCCTTGTGGTGCCCCGGTTTATCGCCATCGCCGTCATGTGCCCGCTGCTCATCACCTTGGGCGATTTAATCGGCCTGTTGGGCGGTTGGTACCTAATCACCTATATCCTGCAAACCCCCTCCCCTGCCTTCCTTGAGATGGCGTTTGAGTTCCTGGACCCGGCGGACTACTGGTCCGGCATCCTAAAGGCGTCCTTTTTTGGCGGCATCATCGCCGTGGTGGGCTGTTACCAGGGACTGCACACCCGGGGCGGCGCAGAGGGCGTGGGCAGAGCAACCACCAGCGCCGTGGTGCTCTCCAGTCTCAACATTCTCATTTTCGACTTCTTCCTGACCAAGGTGCTGTTCTGATGCTCATCGAGGTAAACGCTTTAAACAAATCATTTGGGAAAAACCACGTCCTCAGGGGCCTGGACCTGGGCATTCGCCGGGGCGAGTCTTTGGTGATCCTGGGCGGCTCGGGAACGGGCAAAAGCGTCTTGCTCAGGCATCTCGTGGGTTTAATCAAACCCGACACGGGCACAGTGGAAGTGGACGGCGTAGACGTCAACCAATTGTCCAGAAAGAAGTTATACCAGTTTCGCAGAAGATTTGGCATGTCGTTCCAGGAAGGGGCTTTATTCGATTCCATGAGCGCCTTCGAGAACGTGGCCTTCCCCATCCGCAGAATGGAGCGCAACCTCACGCAAAAAGAAGTGAAAAAGCGGGTTGAGGAATGTCTCGACATGGTTGGCATGCCCACCGTGGGCCATCTCATGCCCAGCGAAATGTCGGGCGGCATGCGCAGAAGGGTGGGTTTCGCCCGCTCCATCGCCTTAAAACCGGAAATCCTTCTTTTCGACGAGCCAACCACCGGTTTGGATCCCATCATGACCTCGGTGATCAACGACGTCATCCGGGGATTAAGCGTTCAATTGCACACAACCACCATCACCATCACCCACGATCTCACATCGGCCCGGACCATCGCAGATCGGGTTGCCATGCTCTACTTGGGCAAGGTCATCCTGGTCGATGAATCCAACGCCTTCTTTTCCAGTGAAAACGAAGTAGTTCGCCAATTCGTAGAGGGCCGCGCCCATGGGCCCGCCACCGACTCGCTTTTAAAATAGCTATTTGGACCACATCAGCCATGCACATTCATGTTAAGTTTAAAAACGGAACCGCATCATCCCAGGAAGGGATTGAGAATGGGATTGTATTTTACAATCGGAGGAAGCAATGAATCGGGAAGCGAAAATCGGCCTGTTTGTTCTGGCCGCCATTTCGGCGATGGTGTACTTCATTCTGAAAACCAGTGATTTTGAGGAATTTCTTTATAAGAACACCGCGCCAAAACGGGAAGTAAACGTAACCGTTTCAGATGCCTCAGGAATAAGAGAGGACACCTCGGTCCGCATTGCCGGGGTGCGTGTTGGCAAGGTTTTGCGCATTGAATTGGATGGAGACAAGGCCATTGCAGTGATTCAGATTCCCCAGGACATGACCTTCCGCAAGGGCGCCCATGCAGAACTGAAAAGCCAGGGCATTTTGGGCGAACGCTACTTTTCGCTGGTTACAGGATCGGGCGAAGAACTGGCGGATCAATCCAACTTGACCGGCAACGCCCCAGCCACCTTGGACGAACTCACCTCCAATGTGAACGAGCTGGCCAGAAACCTCATCGCCATCACAGAAAACATCAAACAGAGCACCCTGGACGAATCCGGCGACAATCGCCTGAAGGTGATCGCCGCCAACTTCGAAAATCTCACCGAAGCGCTCATTCTCATGCTGGAAGAAAACCGCTCCAATGTGCGGGACACCTCGGGACAAATCGCCCAATTATCCTCCACGCTCAATAACGACATCCCTCTTCTTATAGCTGAGATGACAGCTCTTGCCAAGGAATTGAGAGGCATGGCGGGCGGAAATCGCGAGAATATAGACAACGCCATGTCCAATGTCTCATCCCTATCGGAAAATATGGATAAGGTCTCCAAATCCCTTACCTCCATCGCATCTAAAGTTGACGAGGGCCAGGGGACCCTGGGAAGACTTGTCAACGAAGGCGAGACCGTAGATAAACTGAACACCCTCTTGGATTCCGCCAATGAGTCCTTGGGCGAAGTTAAGAAGTTCATAGACAAGGCCACGGATATAGACATAGATCTCTCTTTTCGATCGGAATACATGTTTGCAAACGAGGCGACCAAAGCCTTTTTTGGATTGACCATCAAGCCAGACGACACCAAGTATTATCAATTGGAGGGGGTGTTCCGAGACACCGATTTCCTGCCAGTTGATGTGAGCGAAAACATTGATCTGGTTTACGACGCAGACGGAAACCTGATTAACACCATCGTCCACAGGAAGGAAGAAGAAGCGGACGATTTTGTTTTCAACGGATTGTTGGCCTACAAGGTGGGTGACATTTTCCTGAAAGGCGGGTTGATTGAGAGCGAGGCGGGCGCTGGCCTGGATTATTTCACGGATAATCGCAATTTCCAATTCTCATTGGAAACTCCCCTGTATTTCGATACGAGGTTATCCGCCAGTAGCGTGATGATTTTCAAAGTTTCCGGATCTCTTTGATCCTCATAAAAACCACAAAGCCCTTTAATGCAAAAAGCAATAGCCCTGGGTGATTGCATATGACCAATGAAATCGAAGCTATCCCGAAAAACCGCCTCTACCTCCGTAC
>JBNKOV010000528.1:0-4421 GCA_050294955.1 Holophagae bacterium | reverse complement strand
GAGCGAACTTCACCGAAAAAGACGGTTTTGGAATTCCCATCATTCATGACCAACCCCGCATTGATTTCCGGGTTGAGGATCTGCGAGAGATTCCGGATCAGGACAGGCTTGTTCGTCAGAAAATGGAGGAGGTCTTCGGCAAACCCTTCAATCTGAGCTGTGATCCACTTGTTCGTGTGTTGATTTTGCGAACGGCCGACAGGACTTTTGTTTCACTCGCAGCCTTGCACCACATCGTTGCGGATGGACTCTCAATTGGCATATTCAACCGTGAGCTAGCGTCCCTCTACAAGGCAGAACGGACGGGAGCATCTTCGGGTTTGGAGCCGCTTCCTGTTCAGTATGGAGACTATGCAATCTGGCAGAACCGTCTGCTCAAAGGCGGCGCATTCCAAAATCAGATGGACTATTGGAAAAAACAGTTGGCCGGCCCCTTGCCTACCTTTAACTTGCCTCAGGATTTCAGTGGGAGTCAACAGGATTTCAATGGCGCCGAGGCTGAGCTTGAGATCTCCGCCGAAACCTACGCCCAATTAAAGGATCTTAATAAAGACGCCACCATGTTCATGACCCTGCTTGCAGCCTTTAAGTTGCTACTATTCAGGGTTTCGGGGGAAAACGACATCATTGTGGGCGCTCCCATTTCTGGTCGTAACCTTCCAGAGCTGCATTCTCTCATTGGTTGCTTCCTCAATAATCTGGCCCTCCGCGATTGGGTGGATGGGGGTTCAACTTTTGTAAGTCTGGTTGACCAGGTTCGGGAAACGGTGCTGGCGGCCTTCTCACATCAGGATATTCCCTTCGAAAAGCTGGTGGAAGAACTACAGCCGGAGCGGAATTTGGACAGGCATCCCATCTTTGATGTCTTGTTCAATTTCTTTACTGCGGACACCACGCACCCCCAGCTTGACGGCCTGGAATCCAGGGTATTGAAAATTGAACCCCAGGCTAAATTTCTCCTAACCTTATACGTCTCTGAACGAGACGGCGGTTTGAATTTGAGAATGGTGTACCCCGCTATGTTCTCCTCCGATCGCATGAACGGTTTGTTGCAACAGTTCGGCTTTTTACTGGAGCAGCTCGGACAAAATGGATCCCGCAAATTAAGCGAATACAGTCTTGTCACGCCAGAATTTCGAAAAATCCTGGCAAATCCGAGCGAACCCTTGGAAGCCCCGGATCTGCCATTAATCTTTGAGCTTATCGAAACCACAGCAAGAAATTATCCCAACGAAGCTGCTTTGGAATGGTGTGGTCTAAGCCTTAATTATGCCCAAATGCTGGCCAGGGTCGAAGACCTTGTTAGAGTATTGAGCGGTCGTGGCCTTGTCAAAGGAGATGTTGTAGCAGTTTACGGTCATCGGAGTCCGGGTGTAATTGTCGCGATGCTGGCCATCTTGCGGTCTGGCGGCGTGCTTCTTTTTACAGATCCAGACCAACCTGAGGCGCGTCTTCACACCCTGCGAACTGCTGCTGATGTTAAACACCATATCCATATATCGGAAACACCTTCCGATTTCCCAACAGCCATAAAACTCGACGCCTCTACCGGCATGGCGCTGGGTGAAATGCCAAAACCCGATTCGATCATGCCGCCTGTTCCAGGTCCAGACGATCCTGCCTACATTTTCTTCACTTCGGGCACGACAGGCAAACCCAAAGGCGTTCTGGGTCGGCATCGGGGACTGGCCCATTTCCTTATATGGCAACGCAACGAATTTGGGGTGAACGAGACGGATCGTTGCGCTCAGTTAACTCGGCTGTCCTTCGATGTTGTCATGAGGGACATTCTCCTGCCATTGGTGAGCGGGGCCTGTTTATGCATTCCAGACGAGGAGGATTCAGGTGACCCTCTTCGTTTGCTGCCTTGGATGGATCATCAATCGATTACCCGCTTTCACACTGTGCCTTCCATTGTGCGGGCCTGGTTGGGCAACCTGCCGGAGGGCGTTCGGTTGCATCAGATTAAAACCATCTTCTTTGCAGGAGAGCCGCTTGTCGATGATCTCATTTCCAGATGGCGGGATCGGTTCCCTAAATGCGGTTCCATAGTCAACCTTTACGGACCCACCGAAACAACTCTCGCTAAATTCAGCTTCACCGTTCCAGATCAACCCAGGCCTGGGATTCAACCGGTTGGGCGACCACTGCCACAAACCCAGGCTCTGGTTTTGGACCGCCATGGAAATCCTTGCGGCATGAGTGAGGCGGGCGAGGTTTATCTGCGAACCCCATTTCGGAGCTTGGGCTATATCAATGCAGCGCAATCGGACCATCAACGCTTTCAAATGAACCCAAAAACGGGCCATGCTGAGGACTTGATCTACCGCACGGGCGACAGGGGTTGGTTCAACCCGTTTGGTGAATTGGAGATCCTGGGGCGCCTGGATGACCAGGTAAAAATAAACGGGATACGCATAGAGCCTGCTGAGGTCGAAAAAGCCCTGGTCGCACATCCCGCTGTAGCAGAAGCTGTAGTACTGGCTGTTGCAGGAGAAGGAAACGCAAAACAGCTCGTTGCCTATGTGGTGGATCATGGGGCTGGAGACCGGAACTACCGGGTTTGGTTGGCTCAGCGGTTGCCGGAAGCCATGGTCCCCAGTTTCTTTGTGAGATTGGATTTCATCCCGCTCACAGCGAATGGCAAGCTGGACAAACGCGCTCTCCCGGCCCCTGATGAGACCTCCGAATTAACGGTCAAGACTCCAGCGCGAAACGCCTCTGAGGCAAAGGTCGTTCATATTTGGAGCGAAGTATTGGGAAAGACAGCTATAGGTGTTCACGATAACTTCTTCGCCTTGGGCGGTCATTCCCTGCAAGCAACTCAAATTGTATCCAAGTTGCGGGCGCTTACCGGTTTGGATCTCCCGCTAAAATCTGTTTTTGAGGCGCCCACTCCAGCAGGATTGGCTGCGCGCATAGACGAGGCAAAGCGAAAAACAACGCCAGGCGCCATACCTCTAACCGACCGAAGTCGTCCCCTTCCGCTCTCCTTTTCTCAGTATAGACTGTGGTTCCTGTATGCTATGGATGGTTCTAAATCCACATTTAATATACCAACGACCCTGCGATTGACTGGACCATTGGATGAAGCGTCTCTTAGCGCCAGTGTTGATGAGATCATGGAGCGTCACGAAATTCTGCGCACCATCTTTTCGGCTCAAGACTCAGATCCTGTTCAACAATCTGCGCCTCAGGCTAGAACCCGGTTGCGCATTGTCAGTCTGACGCATCTTGAGGGAAGCGAGCAAATGGAAGCTTGTAGAGAATTGGTTGAAGCCGAGGCAATGCACTGCTTTGATCTTGAAACCGGCCCTCCTGTCCGTATCCATTTGATTCGGCTTGACAAAGAGACCAGGTTGCTCTCTGTATGCATGCATCATATTGTCTCCGATGGATGGTCTGTATTGCTCTTCTGTCGTGAGCTGTTCACCCATTACAAAGCATTTCAAGCCGGTCAGGTCTCGCTACTGCCCGACCTGGCTTTTCAATATGGGGACTTTGCTGTGTGGCAGCGAAATAGAACTGCCGAATTACGTCTGCACTTGGACTATTGGAAGCAGCAGTTGAGAGGACCGCTCCCAGTCTTGGACCTTCCCACTGATAAGGCCCGTCCCCCAATTCAGACCTATAGCGGGGCAAGCCTTACATCAGTTTTGAAGCCCAAATTGGTTGATTCCTTGAAAGCGCTGAGCAGGGAAGAAGGCTGCACACTGTTCATGACGTTGTTGGCCGCATTCAAACTTTTGCTCAGCAGGCACGCCAACCAGCAAGACATTATTGTTGGCGCGCCCATTGCCGGACGCAATATAGAAGGCTTGGATCAGTTGATAGGCATGTTCCTTAATTCTTTGGCTTTGCGCACGGATCTCTCTGGTGACCTTCGATTCAAAGAGCTTTTGGGCCGAGTTCGGAATGTCACTTTGGACGCCTACACTCACCAGGAGGCGCCATTCGAAAAAATTCTTGAGGAGTTGCGCGTTGAGCGAGATTTGAGTCGCACTCCCATTTTCCAGGTATTCTTCAATATGCTCAATATGCCCGTGGCGGACATGAACCTGGGCGAGCTGCAAGTCTCTTTGGAAAAAAGGCCTGACATGGGCTCAAAATTCGATCTCACTTTTTATGTGTCTGAACGCGAGGGGCGATTAAGGTTTAGTCTGGTCTATAACACAGATCTCTTTTCAGAATCTCGGATGCAGGCCTTTCTGAAACAATATCAACTGCTTTTGGAGCAAATTGTAGATGCGCCCAACGATCCCATAGGCCATTACACCCTACGCTATGGCAGTGATTTGCCTCAGCCAGACGCCCCATTGGATGCGAGCTGGCAAGGCGCGGTGCATGAATGGTTTTCCCAAGCTGCTCGCAGGTTCCCCAAGAGGACGGCTGTTATCGACTCTCAGCAAATGTTGACCTAT
>JBNKOV010000527.1:0-4445 GCA_050294955.1 Holophagae bacterium | reverse complement strand
AACGGCTGCCTTGGTCTGGTTGCCGCCCGCCGCCTTCATGGCCTTTTTAACAAGGGTTTCTTCATGGTCGGCCAGGTTGAGGTTCTCGGATTCTTCTTCCTCATCTTCTGCGTTTTGAATTAGATATAGCTTTCGGTCCGCTTCAGCCGGCTCAGTTGGGGCCGCTACTTCGGTGGGAAAGTCATCAAGGTCTAATGTTTCCTTCTGCGTGAGAATCATGGCCCTTTCAATCATGTTCCGCAGTTCTCGCACGTTGCCAGGCCAACGGTAGCGACACAGAGCATCTACAGCCCCTTGACCAGCACCCCGGATATTTTTACGGAACCTTTTGTTAAACTGAGAGATGAAGAGGTTAATCAGGTGAGGGATGTCTTCAGCGCGATCTCTGAGAGGCGGCAAATTGAGTTCGATAACGTTCAGGCGATAGTAGAGATCCGAGCGAAACCTTCCTGCTTCAACATCTTCCTTCAGGTTACGGTTCGTTGCGGCAATCACCCGAACATCGGCATGCAGTTCTTCACCGCCGCCCACTCTTCGGAAAGTTCGCGTTTCAAGAAAACCGAGCAGCTTCGATTGGAGGCCCAGGGGCATGTCTCCAATTTCATCGAGAAAAAAGGTGCCGCCGTCTGCCTGTTCACAATAGCCCTTTTTGGAGGCTTTTGCGTCGGTAAAGGCGCCGCGCACATGACCGAATAACTCGCTTTCAAGGAGAGATTCGGGAATGGCTGTGCAGGTTACAGAAAGAAATGGACCGCTGGCCCGCTCGCTATTATAGTGAATGGCTTGAGCAATCAAGTTCTTGCCAACGCCGCTTTCGCCCAGGAGCACCATGGTTTCGGCCCGACTTTGGGCCACGGTTTTGATGATGCCCATAATATCCCGCATGGCGGGGCTTTCAGCCACAATATTAGCGTACTGGTGCTTGGTTTGCACACCCTGCTTCAGGCGTTTAATTTCCCATTTTAGCGAGCGAAGCTCCATGATTTTTTCTGTCTTAAGCAGCAGCTCGTCTCGGTCCAGGGGTTTTATGAGGTAGTCGTGAGCCCCTTCGCGCATGGCTTCCACGGCGTTTCGTACGTCCATATTTCCTGTCATGAACATAACGGGCAGATCGGGCTCTTTCTTTTTGATTGCTTTGATCACCTCCAGGCCGCTCATTCCTGGCAAAACATAGTCTAGCAAGACGAGGTCCCAATCTTTTTCCACCAGCTTCCTCAGGGCGTCTTCGCCATTTAGAACATGCTCCACTTGACAACTTTCCTTGCCCAGCCAACGGGTGACCAGTTGGGCAATGGTGCGATCATCTTCAACAATCAAAACACGAGCTAGAGCCATAACGTCAAAAGACTCCTCTAGGATTTAGGGGGTATTTTCCCTATGGGGCGGCTTTCATCCCCACCTATTCTAACAAAAAATGAGCAAAAAAGATGCCAGAGGACTTTTTGCGATGCGAGAAAAACAAGAATAATTCATTAATTTACTTGAATGGAACGCTTTCCATAGCCAAAGTTTGTCGTCGCCCGCAAAATCTCCAAGTCTGTTTGGCTGTCCTTTGCAAAAGCGTGTGGTAAAAGTAACGCAGGTTTTGAGTGAATTGTTGGATTTACCTCACGGTTGAGCGCTCAACCAGCTTTGGATGCGATCCCCAAATGGCTTGAACTGATCTACCCAGTGGAAGTGGCGACCCTTTCCTGGTTTCTGGTTGCTCAGGTTCATGCTGAGCCTGGTGATGTGAGACCGTTTCATCTTGGCGCAAAGGTGGTCAATGGCCCGCTCCGGCGCAAAGGGATCTCCCTCAATGCCCATCACCAGCAGTTTTTGCTCCATTTTGCTCAAAAGCGATTCATAATCCAGGGGGGATCCCGCAATTTGGTATTTTCCGGTCAGAGCCTGTCGGCTCCAATCTTTCATGACCTGGGCTGCCTCCAGGTGGGCGAAACCAAAACGTTTGCCAGGGAAATAGCCATACCAGGCGGTTATGGCCTTCACCAGGAGGACCATAAAAAATAGCGATAGGCCTGCAAAAGGGTAGTTTCGGTAATAAATAGAGCAACTGGCTGTGAGAATGAGCCCGTCTATGCTGCCCGGGTTTGCGCTGGCGAACAGGCAACTTATCTGACCGCCTAAACTGTGACCGTAAAGATAAACAGGTTTATTGGGGAATTGGCGTTTGAGGGCGGCCACAGCCGAAGAAAGGTCCTCATCCAACATTTCCCGATAGCCGAAATGACATGTTCTGGAAGCGCGGAGTGAGCTTGTACCATGGCCTCTGAGGTCCATAACCCCAGCAATCATACTTCTTTCTGCCAGGTTATGGCATGGCTTGAGATATTTTCCCGCCCGTATGCCCATGCCAGGAACCATTAGAATCAGCGGCCCATTTGCATCCGCAGGAATACATAGCTTGATTGCAAATTCATGACCGCCAGGGGTTGTTACCTTCAGCGTTTCATCCCGTATGCCTTCTGACATGCCAACCTCCCGTCTGCCGCCATTTTAGCCTACTCTTTTTCACACTACCACCACTACGCCCACAAAACTGGAGGGATTTGGGGCATCCCGATTTAGGCGCCGGTTTGCTTTGGCTATTGAAAGTTCATAAGGTGATTTGTTCAAGTTCCTAACTCCTCATTGTGATTTGGTGGATTTTAAAGGTATAATTCCAGCGATGGCCCATTTTCTCCGGTTGCATCCGGCATCCAAACACATCAATGATTTTAAATAGGGTCTGAAGCACAAAGCTTCATTTGCCGGTTCATTCGGGTACATGGAGCTTGGGAGCGCGTTGTGGCAGAATTGATGGGAGTTCAAAAAGCTCAGATCCTGAATCAGCCTTTGTCTGCCAACCCATCGCGGTGCTTCTTCTTTGGCGCAATAAGAACTCTCCTGGGAGGTAATAGATGAGTTCTTCTCCGCCAGTGAACCTGCCTAAAGCGCCCTATGTAGGATTACGCCCCTACGCTGAAAAAGAAAGCGCTATTTTTGCGGGTCGTCGAGAACAGACGGACAACCTTTGCCATCAATTGGCGAAATCAAGGTTCCTCGCCATTTTGGGTGAATCTGGAGTAGGGAAGTCCTCGCTCCTACGGGCGGGCCTGGTTCCCCTGTTGAAGGAAGGATATGAAGTTAACGGGCGTTCGAACTGGCAGACTTGCATTTTTACGCCAGGGGACAAGCCTTTGGAGCGCTTTACTCGGGCCCTGCTCAAAACTGTGGGGGGCGCCCCAGAAGGTCTATCTCAAAAAAGCGCGGCGGCACATCTTCGGAGCCATCGCATGCAGGCTATTTTGGAGTGGACGGAGACCATCTTTTCCAATGGGACCGCCAATCTCCTAATTGTTTTGGACCAATTCGAGGATTTGTTTCGTATCGCTGACAATCTGGAAGGCGAGGACGCCGCCAATCTAGTGTCCATTTTGACGGCATTGGTGGATCAAAGTGTATATCCCATTTACGTTGTCTTTGGAATACGGACGGATTATCTGCCTTACTGCCGGCGCTTTAACGGGCTTTTGGAGCGTATTGAAAACAACAGCGTCCATGTTCTTCCACTAACTAGAAGCCAGGTCAGGGAAGTCCTGAAAGAGCCCTTGCGTCAATACGGAACCGAGTTGACGCCCCGTCTTATGGGTTGGATCCTCAACGACTTTGAGGAAAATCAGACCCCGCTCCCCATTCTTCAACACGCCATGTGTCGTCTCTGGCATCATTGGAAGCGGTTCATTAAGGACCCAGTTATAGATAATATGCAATACGAGGCTATTCAGAAGCTGGACCGGGCTATTGCATTTCACGCCGAATACGCCATGATTGGCATGAGTAAAGAGGATCGCTGGTTGGTTCAGCGGCTATTCCAATGTCTTGTTGAATCCGATTCGGAGAATCGCAAGTATGCCAGGAAAATTCGGCTCTCTCGAATCGAAGCCATCATTGGAGAATCCCGAGACAATATCTGGGCTCTCGTTCATAAGTTCCGAGAAAAGGGGCGATTGATGATTCGGGTTTTGGGGGTGAGTCCCGAGAAGGACCCGCCTGGCGGCAATCCCATTCTGGAACTGGCCTATGAATCCATGATTCCCCGCTGGCCCAAGCTTCAGGAATGGGCGGACCAGGAGGGAGAACGAGCGGAAATATACAAAGAACTGGCTCATGATGCGCGAAACCACAGGGATGGGAAGGCGGCCCTCTGGACGGGAGATCAATTGACCCGTGGCTTGCGATGGCTTCGTGAAGAACCGCCCAATCAAGCCTGGGCCGATCTTTATGATCCCGATTTTCAATTGGCTGTAGATTTTCTCAAAAAAAGCGAAAATGAGAGAAAAAAACTAGGGATAAAATTTCCTTAGTTGTTCTATGTTCCATTCATTGAGGAAGTTTTGCCATTGATTTCTTGAAGTCGGTACGCCCTTGGTCGAATTACTTCCGCCACCAACTCTCCCATGGTG
>JBNKOV010000526.1:0-4459 GCA_050294955.1 Holophagae bacterium | reverse complement strand
AGCTATTCTCAGCCGGAAAAAGACCAATCTGGTTTTGCTGGGCCGCTCGAAACTGGATGGTGAACGGGCCAGAGAGGTGGCGGCACTCGGGGATTTGGGGAATGTGCTCTATCTAAGCTGCGATATCACCGACCGGGATTCACTGACCTCAGCCATTGAAAAAGCCAGACAGCGCTTTGGCGTCGTGCGCGGGGTGTTCCATGCGGGCGGCGTTATAGAAGATAAACTGATGGCGGGCAAGGATCGGGCTTCCTTCGGTCGGGTCATGGCCCCCAAGACCACAGGAACACTGTTGCTCAACGAGTTGACCAGGCAAGAGCCCCTGCAATTTTTTGTGGCGTTCTCCTCGGTGGTGTCGGTTCTTGGAAATGTGGGACAATGCGATTACGCAGCCGCCAACGGCTTTTTGGACGCCTTCATCCACTACCGATCCCACAACGGGTTTCCGGGAAAAAGCCTTGGCGTAAACTGGACCCTTTGGGCCGGAGAGGGCATGGGTCAGGACGAGGCAGTTGTCAGGGCTTTTTCCAAAAAAGCAGGGGTGATCGATGGTGAATCAGGCGTTCAAGCCCTGTTCAGCCTCATGGGGGCCTCGTTTTCCCAAGTCGTGGTCACGGGCCATGATCAGGTATTTGGGAAGACCGGCAAGCCGCTGAAAGCGCAACCAGAGGAAACACAAAGCATCCCCAAACCCTCGCTGAACAAGGAACCCATGGACCCAGGCGCCATGAAACAGCAACTCACTCTCTGGCTGAGCGAGATCCTGCATGTGGAGCCCGGCGAATTGGACGACGAAGTAGATCTGGGCGAGTTTGGCTTGGACTCGGTGGGTCTCACCGAGTTTGCCAACCGGGTGGCGGACTGCTGGCAGATCAATTTTAATGCGGCGCTTCTTTTTGGGTTCCCAACCCTTGCCTCCATTGTGACCTATCTTCAGGAACAATATGGCCATCAACTGTTTGCGAGCCGTGACCCGGAGACGCGGGTTGAGCCACAGGACGAGAGCCCCCTCAACGCCCGATCCATTGCGGTCATCGGTCTTAGCGGCAGGTTCCCGGGAGCTGACACTATCCGCCAGTTCTGGAATAATCTCATGGAAGGCGCGGACGCCATTACCGAGGTTCCGTCAGACCGGTGGGACTGGCGAGAATCCTTCGGCGACCCTCATGGCGATGTCAATAAGACCAACTCGCGCTGGGGCGGGTTTGTTTCCAACGGGTTCTGCTTCGACGCGGCCTTCTTCAAAATTTCGCCCCGAGAAGCTGAGCTTATGGATCCCCAGCAGCGGCTTCTGCTGGAGGAGTCCTGGCGAGTTTTGGAGGACGCAGGTTACCGCCCTTCAAAATTGGCGGGCTCCGATACGGGTCTATTTATCGGGGTTTGCAATAACGACTATCAGGATATGCTTCATGAACAGGGGATTCGCCTAGACGCCTTTGCCTCCACGGGTTCTTTCTTCTCCATCATCCCCAATCGCATTTCCTATTTTCTCGATATCAAGGGACCCAGTGTGGCGGTGGACACGGCCTGCTCCAGCTCCTTTGTGGCGTTGCACCAGGCCGTCAACGCCATTCGGGACGGCGAATGCGGCATGGCCCTGGTGGGCGGGGTGAATTTTCTCTGCTCGCCTCGGTTGTTCTGCGCCTTGAGCAATGCTGGCGTGCTTTCACCGGTGGGTCGCTGCAAGACCTTTGATAAGAGCGCCGACGGCTATGTGCGATCCGACGGCGCCGTGATGATCCTGGTGAAAGCCTTGGAGCGCGCCGTGGCGGATGGCGATAACATTTATGGGGTCATTAATGGCAGCGCAGTCAATCACGGGGGCAACGCCAATTCCCTGACTGCGCCCAACCCCAACGCTCAGGCCGATCTGATTGTGAAGGCATGGACCCGGGCTGAGACCGAAGCCTGGACGGCCACCTATATGGAGGCTCATGGAACCGGCACGGCTCTGGGCGATCCCATCGAGATCAACGGGTTGAAGCAGGCCTTTGCCGCCTTGTTCGAGAGATCAGGGGTATCGTCCCCGGTGTTCCCCTGCGCTCTGGGTTCGGTGAAGACCCATGTGGGCCATCTCGAATCGGCGGCAGGCATGGCTGGTCTCGTCAAAACCCTTCTCGCAATGAAGCATGGGTGGCTGCCAGGAAATTTACATTTCAACCAGACCAACCCTCTCATCGATTTAGAGGGGAGCCCATTCCACATTTTAAAAGCCAATCAACCCTGGGAACGCCCGGTTTATCAGGGCCGAACCCTGCCGAGACGGGCAGGGGTGAGTTCCTTTGGGTTTGGCGGCGCAAACGCACATGTTGTGCTTGAAGAGTGGCGAGATGAGAGACCTGAACCTGTGGGTTCCGGCCCCTTTCTGTTTGTTTTGTCCGCCAGAAACAAGGCGCGGCTTCAGGCCTACGCGGCGCTTTTGGCCCAATGGCTGGAGAGTGACGAGGGCCGCGGCGCATCGCTTCATCATGTGTCCTATACCCTGAGAGAAGGCCGGGATCCAATGGCGGCGCGCCTTGGATTTTTTGCTGACACCCATGATCAGGCCCGGGACATCTTTTCCCGATTTGCATCGGGGATCTCATGCGACCAGCTTCATTTTAAACAGTTGGACCGCGCCCAACTCAGGAAACAACAGCAGAAGGGTCTTCTTGAGGCAGGCGATGCCCCATGGCTACTCAATCAATGGGTTGAAGGCAGAGAGGTGAACTGGGCTCTTGCCTTGCCCGCCGAAGGCTGCCGGAGCGTGTCTCTGCCCACCTATCCCTTTCAGGGTCCGGAATACCGGGTTCCCATAGAGCCATCGAAACTACCTGAAAAAACAGACTTTCAATATGTCGGGCATGAACCCATCCTCGCCCATCACCTGGTCAATCAACGCAAGATCCTTCCCGGCGCCGCCTGCCTGGATATGGTGTTCACAGCCACAGAAGGCAATACATTGGAGCGGGTTGTTTGGATGCGGCCCATTGCGCCAGAAGCCGGCATCCACTTGAAGGTCGCAAATCATGAGGGCAATCTTGCCATCAAAGATGAGAACGACGTGGTTTACATGGAAGGCGTTGTCTCCCAACAGGATCTACTCCCAAAGACCCGGGTCGATCTCGAACCATTTCAACGGACGGAGCCCATCCAATCAGGCGCCTGGTATGCGCGGTTTGCATCGGAAGGCTTGAATTATGGGCCTCTCTTCCAAACCGTTCAAAAGGTGTGGACCCTGGGAGACGAGGCCTTGTCGCTTTTGGAAAGCCCGGCGCCTGAAGGGGTTTTGCACCCGGGTCTATTGGACGGCGCGCTTCAAACCGCCACAGCCCTGTTGGGTGAAACCACCGCGCCGCGAGCGCCCTTTGCCATGGAGTCGCTGGTCGTCCGCCAATACCCCAAATTACGCTGCTACGCCCATGTTCGCAAAACCGAAACAGCGAAAGCAGGGCTCTATCGGTTCCAAATCAGCCTCTTGGATGAGAAGGGCGATTGCCTGATTGAAATCCGAGATTTCAGTTTGCGTGACATGAAGTCTGAGCCTCAAAAGAACCCGACCCTCCCCGAAAACGACGGACCCATTTACACTTATCGCCCCTGTTGGGTTCCCTTAAGGGAAAAGACGCCTCGCAGTCCCAGGCCCGGCCCGTTCCTGGTTTTGGGATCTCAAACCACCCAGCAGCTCGCCAGCGAGCAGATCGGAAACACCATCTCGGTTCAATGGGGAAGCGAGTTCTCGCGTCATCACCAGAGAGACTACCAGATTCGACCCGGCTCTTTTCAAGACCTGGAGGCCCTATGGTCTCATCTCCAGGAAGACGGGCTTATCCCCGGCGGCATGTTGTTGCGCTTGGAGCGCTCTCCCGTCTCCAGCACCCATCCACACTGGGAAGAAAAGCTGGAAACAGCATTAAAAGAAGGGATTTACACCCTGTTCCAAATGGCCAGGATTCTGTACTCACAAAACCTGCCCCTGGACATCGTCATTCTCGCCAATGGCGACGCCTCGGGGTTGCCGCCCCACGCCGCAGCCGTAATGGCGCTCTGCCGCTCCCTGGAGGCCGAGTATCCCGACCTGTTCTTTAAACTGGTGGAAACTCCCCATGGCATAGATGAAGCCCTCGCGATACAAACCGCATTGGCGTCCCTAAGCTATGCAAACGCAAGATATTTGCGGATAATGCCCCATGGCTTGGAAGAACAGCGGGTGGTTTCCTGCAATCTTCCCGCAACCCAAACGCCGCCCCAGGGCTCCCATTGGCTCATAACCGGCGGCCTGGGCGGACTGGGCCAGATCACCGCGCGCCATCTTCAAAAAACCTGCTCGGCCCACATCACTCTCGTTGGACGGTCCGAACCTGGCCCGAATCAACGGAACCTGTTGGCAGGTCTCGGGGACCGAGTTCAATACTACAGGGCCGATTGCGCCAGCTCTGAAGAAATGAGAGGGATCATCGCAAAAGCGACGCAAAACTTT
>JBNKOV010000525.1:0-4460 GCA_050294955.1 Holophagae bacterium | reverse complement strand
CATAAAAGCCTCTAATAGTGTACGATACTCACATTAAAAATAGACAGGGAGACCCGTGGAGACGCATGACACACATAAAATTGTACAGGATCCTTCCCTCATTCGCTAACTGAAAAAGCCCTTTGCCCGTTTTCCTTTCAGAAGTTGTCCTCTATGGAGGTCATTCCATCGAAAATGACAACAGACAACGCCCCTCGAAAACCTATTTTTAGCTGAATTCGGGTTCGGCATGATGTTTGCTTAATATAAAAATAGCAAGGCTCTTCGGGGCATTGCATCCTGTTTCTTCTCAAACTTCAGGGGCGTTGACGTCAGACGAAAGATCCATCCCCAACAGTCGCGTCAACGCCCTTTCCTTTCCCCCAAGCCACATCCGGCCTGCCTTCCAGATTGGCTCATGCAAGCCGCGCCAAATGATTCGGGATGTTTTTAGGCTCTGGACTACTTGGATAAAATGGGTTAAGCTTCTGTCAGACTAGAATCCGCCAAGACCATGTCGATGCGCAGGGACTCGCGGAAAAGAAGCAAAAAACACAAACTCCGAGAGATGAGGGGAAATGTCAATCGGAATTGTGGTCTTCCATTATATATCTCTCACATTAGGAGTTATGCATGAGTGAGCGAGCGGATCATTGGGGAAGCTCTGAAAATAGCGGGGCATTTCACCCGCCTGCAGGGGAACCTCGGAGGGGAGATGACGAAAACAAGGACTCCATGGAGGGCGTTATCAGGATTATCCTGGTCACCATCGTGATGTTGGTGGTCTGTCTCGGCGCCCTGGGTTGGTTTACCAATTCCCCGCCTGCCGCCATTCCAGATGAAATTTATGTGGCCAAAGGCGAGTTGACCAATAAACTGAAGAATGGATCCACCAGTCTGCTTGCAAACGACTTTGATCCCGATGATAGTGCGGATCTTATTGTTTTCGCCATATTTGAACAACCCACAGAAGGCAAGCTTTTGTTTGAACCCAATGGAGCTTTCACCTATCAGCACCTTGAGGGAGACGCCACAACGGATAAATTCGTATATAAAATCTGTGATCAGGCCTGGCCATTCGAAAAATGCGCCAAAGCAACCGTGACGATTGAGATCAATCCAGAACCCAACCCTTTTCCGGAAGAGATTGAGGAAAAGTAAAGCAGCAAGGGGCGTCGTTTTGGGATAGTGGAATCCCTTCCTCTCGGGTTGAACATTGGCCCCTTTTGAAAATCGGCAACAATAGAACCTCCTCGTTGCATTTTATGGGGAAGAAGTTCTGTGAGGGTGTTTTTCGCTGAAGCAGACAATTTTCGCGACAGAATTTAACGATGGATAGTGAAGACGCCCAAATGGGTCAAAATCAAGTCTCACTGCCTTAAAAACTGCTCATTTATGCAATAAACTCGTTGGTTACGAATAAAACTCGGTGATTTCGTTGTAAACTCGTGAATTGTAAAAAAAACTCGCGAGTTACGCATAAAACTCGCGAGTTATGCAATAAACAGAGCAGGATTGTCTTTTGTTTTTTCTTGCAGGAGATGATTTTCGAGAATTCAGCCTAAAATCAGCGGAGAATCTCAAAAATCTTACTGCACTTCTGTTTTAATGAACCCGCACTATCAAAAATCAAACCAATTTATGCAATAAACAAAGTGCAATACATTTTTTCAATGGGGATTTTCGATTGAACCGGGTAGTTGAGCTAATATTTCCCCAGAAATATGCAATAAACAACAACCGCATCATCAGAAACCATGTGGCTTGAACGATAAACCCAGCATGGTTCTGGCGAAGGGTGGTCCAGTGTTTGGTTTTCGTGAAAGATTGCGATTAGTTAAACCAGGGCAGCATATCGAGAATGGTGGATTCTTCTGGCCATTGTTCGTAAAGAACGCCAAGCTCCTGACGAACCTCCAGGAATATGGCGCTTACAACGCCCCAATTGCCATCCGCATCCTGCCCGCGGACATAAAGCGTGAACTTGCCCAGACCGAGCTGATCCGTGTCAATGACCGCAGTGACAGCCTCCGATGTATTGTCAAATCCGCCATCTGAGGCGGCCATGGCGAGAGGCACAGGCGTATTCTCTGTATCCCATGGAGGGGTGTCCACGTAGTAGGAGGCGGAAGAAATCAACTGGGTGGGCTCCAAACCATTGGTATTATTGTACCGGGTGTCGTCAACCACAGCCTCCAGGGTAACCAGATCCCCGATAGTCGCTACTGGGTCGCTCAATGTCAGGTCTCGTACATCGGGGCCTAATGGCGTCATGTAGGGCGTCCGGGCAACTTTTGCGGCATAAAGAAGGGCCTCGAGATTGTCAGGCCAGATAATGTTATTGTATGTATTACAGTCCTGAAAGAATGTTGAGCCTACTTCAAAGGTGAAGGCCGCTATTCCCAGGTCACCATAAGCAAAATCGTCGGTTGTACCGTCTGTATCGAAGGAAACAGAGGCTTTCTCTGGGGAATAGCCGTTGAAATAAGCCAACTTTCGCCCAAAGGTTTGGATGGTTGCGTTGGGCGTTGGCGTGGCGTCAAAGCCATAGGGCCACAATACACAGCCCCCAAAACTGTGGATGTCCAGAAAGACGCCCGTGGCGTCTAAAGGAGCCGCATCTGTGACGTTCGGTCCACGTTGATCCGGGAAGATGGATCGAATATAATTAATGACGGCCGCCGTTTCAGGCTCCGATCCAGCCGAAGGCCCTCTAAAAGTGATATTACAAGGGCTGCCGCTTGAGCCGCCGCAACAGCCCCACATAAACTCAAAATTGCGATTTAAATCGATGCCTCGTGAGTTGCTGTCAGTGCAGAAATCGTTGTTTTTATTCTTCCGCCAGGATAGACCGGACTCGGCCATCTTCCGACCATCGGGATTGGTGGCGAAAAGAAGATGAATCTCGTGGTCGTCCAATAGCCATGTAGCGTCCGCGTCCTCACCATAGTTGGAAATCAGGTATTCTGCAAAATCCACGGTCAGGCCGCCAGGAGCATACTCCCGAGCGTGCAATCCACTCATAGCGAACAACTTTGGCTTGTCTCCCGTTTTGTTTAAATTGGTGAGACGCAAAACCATTAGGTCGTAACCCGCTTCGCCATTCTGGGTTTTCTCCCAGGAATCCCCAATATCGATCCATTGGGCGAGATCGGGATGATTTGCGGCAATTGCCTGGGCGAAAGCTTCTGTTTCCTCTACCGTCAAATAACAGGGATAGCTGGGGATGGATAGGAAGTCCGTCAATTCCAGCGTGCGTTGCACATCTACCTCAACCAGAAAACCCAGTTCGATCATAAATTGATAGAGGTCCGCATCCACTTCGGCTATGAGGGTTCCGGCGTCCAGATCAACAAGCCGCGGCTCGGTTCGTTCGGCCAGGGCCTGCACCTGCGCCCTAGATTGGAACCACGCCTTCACAACCCAGGGGCCTTCCAAGGGAATGGCATCCTGCTGACGCCGAGCTTCCAAGGAACCCAAGAAAACCAGATTCATTAACAACAGACCCAAAGTCAACCGTTTAAACAACAACATGCCAAACTCACTCCAACCAAACATTCCCTTCCAATATTAGCATGAAGAGAGGGCTGAGATGCAAGCGAAGGCAAGAATCCTATTAATCAAATCCCTCATGCGTAGAAGAGACCCGAGTTGACAAGACCCAATTCATGGAGATGGACAGGGAAAAACCCCTACCCTTTTTCAGAAGAATGAGGCTGCCCGCACAGAAGCTCATTGGAGCTGCCAGTGCGGGCGCTTGCATGAAGAGCCCTTAGTTGTCTGGTACAGCGGGCTTTTCGTCGGAGTTTTCGTCTTTGGTGGGGTAAAGGACTGCGTATACGCAGTTTTCTCCGCTAAAGAAGTTGTTGGCCGCATCCTTGAGAAGATCTGAGGTCAACATTTTAAGTTGCTCCTCCTGATTCAAGATCTTCCTGGGATCCAAGCCATAGGTATAGTGGAAATTCAGGTTGCCCAGCCAAAAACCGTTTCGCTTGATATTCACTTCCATGGAGCGCTTTTGGGCTTCTTTCACCTTATTGATATAGCTCTCTTCAAACCCATTCTTCTTCACGTTCTCCAGTTCGGTGCGAACCGCGTTCACCAGATCATCCACTTTGTGAGGGTCACAGCTAAAGCTGACGGAGCAGGTAAAGCGTTCCTTGGGGCGTTTTTCTATGGAGCCGCCAACGCTCACGCCGTAAACGCCGCCCATATCTTCACGAAGAATCTCGCGAAGTTTAATTCTCAGAGCCTGGTTCAGGGAGGAAATCGCGTAGTTATTCTTCTCATTCCACTCCGCGCCGCCAGTGAAAATGAGGCGCACCGAACTTTTGGGCTCCAATCCCTTGTGTACCTTCACCTCGTGTTGGCCCACTGCGTAATCATCGCCAACCCACCGCCAGTCCTCTCCCTCCCCCTTCCAAGCTTCTATGGTTGGAGATGTCATCAAAACTCGCCGCTGCCCCCACCCTAAAAAAAAC
>JBNKOV010000524.1:0-4462 GCA_050294955.1 Holophagae bacterium | reverse complement strand
CATAGCGGAAGGAAAGATACATGGCGCCTGGGCCGGAAACCTTTCCCAGCGGGGCTTTCCAGCAGACAGCAAGGGTTTCAAGAGACACAGGAATAGCCATCCCCAGCAGGGCAAAAACCACACATGCCGTAGCACCGGCGGTAAGAACAAGCCCAAGAAACCCAGGACCTAAAAAGCCCAAGACCAACCAAATCCCTACAATTCCTGCCAGGGACCATGAGAGATTATGCATGGCGAACCAATAAAGGAAGGCGCGACCTTGACTCTTGACCGACTTCGCAGGACTACCCGACCAGGCGTTGCGCTTTAGTAAAGGTAAATAAATGCGGCACATAACCAAAGAGGCCGCCAGGAGAATCCCCATGACCTGCACAACATTGAAAAGAACCGCCGGCCAACGTTGCGTCGCGAAAACAACACCAGAGGCGATCAATAGGGAAACAAATCCCATAAGGATGATCAGACCTTGTTGAGACCGCTCTTTGCTCTGCGCCATGAAGGCCCCCTTAATCGGGCAAACCCACGTCGGCCTGAATCAGCCAGGCTCCATCGGGTTGACGCTTCCAAACCACAAAGTAATTCCCGGAAACCGTTCTTGGGACGCCAGATCCATCGTGGGCCTGCAGTTTGTATTCAAACCTGCCGGTCTCCCAAATGAGATCGCCGCTCACATCTAAATCAAGGGTGTCAATTTTCCCTTCAACAACCTTAACCGCTTCGAAAATGGACTTTTGCGATTGGAATATATTGATTTTGCCCTTCACTTTGGGGGTTCCGGGATTCAGCTTGAACCCGTCCGAGCAGAAGAAACTGGCGTAGGTCTGCGCGTCTCCATCGAGGATAGACTTAAGCACCAGGGCGTTGCGATCTTTCACCATTCGCAAGGCTGCGTCTTTATCTAAAGGCCCATTGGCAATGAGGAGGGGAGAAATGAGAAATACAATGACGGCTAATCGAACCATAAGTCATCTCCATGCATCGAAATCAAACCACCCGGATCAGGACTGATGAACCACCTTGTTGCGGCCGCCGGTCTTGGCCAGGTACAGATGCTCGTCAGCCTGCTTGATCATGGCGGGCAGACTGGTCCCATAATCATAAGCCATGCCGATGGACATGGTCATTTGAAAAATGTGCTCTTCAAATTCAACCACGATTTCCCCAATCTGCATCCTTAACTGGTCCAGCTTCTTAACTGCCTGATCTACATTAACATCGTGCATGAGAACGCAAAACTCTTCCCCGCCAAATCGGGCCAGAATATCGGAGGGACGAAAACTGTTTTTCAAGAGCCGGGCCACCATGATGAGAGCGAGATCACCCGCATCGTGACCATAGGTGTCATTGATCTTCTTAAAATGATCAATGTCGAGCATGGCCACCGCCAAAGGGGTATTATCATGCTTGGCCCGATCATAAACCCTTGGCGCAAGATCGAAGAAGTACCGGCGGTTGTACAGTCGCGTAAGGTAGTCGGTATTGCCAGCGTCCTTTATTTCTTTGATCAAATTAACCAGTTCAAGGTTCTGGTTCACGCGGCAATAAAATTCTTCCACGCTAAAGGGCTTCTTCAAAAAATCGTTGGCCCCCATCTTAATGAACTTTGCCGTAAGGTAGTTCTCGTCGCTGGCGGACACGCCTATGATGGCCATGGAATCCATGCCATATTTCTTGCGCAATTGGGCCGTAAGCTCATGTCCATCCATATTGGGCATGTTGTAATCAGCAATAACCAGTTTAATTCCAGTCTCATTCTCTAGAATATTCATGGCCTGTCGCCCATCGTTGGCCGCAAGAACCTCGTAATGCTGACGACGCAAGAGGCGAATAAGATATTGTCTGGAAAAGCGGGAATCGTCCACTACCAGAATTTTGGAATCGGCGTTCCTACGGAGACGGCGGATGGTGGTGACAATGAGATCCAGGTCTCGACCGCCCTCTTTAATGAGATAATCGATAATGTTTTTGGAATAGAGTTCGTGGCGAATCTTCTCGTCAAATGTACCGGTTAAAACAACCGATGGAATATCCTTGGAAGCCACAAAATCCACCACTTCACCGTTGGGCGCGTCGGGAAGATTGAGATCCAAAACTGCCATCAGATAGGGCTCTTCTCGGTTCTCCGCCAGCAGATTTTTTGTCTCTTCAAGACTGGAGGCCAGATCCACCTCAAGATCCAAGTCCTTTACAAGACGCTTCTTAATCAATGCGGCCAGAGTTCGACTATCCTCAACTACCAGGACTTTATGATTCAAATGTCTCTCCGGATTTCGTGAAAAAAATAGGATACCGTGGGATCAAACCGCCATCTGGGTTAACCACAGTATAAAACAATCCGGTTCAACTGGCCATCATCTTTCACCCTTGCGGGCTATATTTTACATGTTTAACGCTGTTCAGATTAAAGCAAAAAATCGCAGGAAAAGGGAAAATGACAGACCATGGCTCCAAACTCCAGCGCCTTTTTTACATCAGGGAGGATGAATAAAAGGGGTTTCCGAATGACGTTCTCTTCGGATAGACATCTGCCAACCTTGAAGCGGAGTGAGGAAGTTGTTCGGGCGGATTACCACCCGAACGATCTGCTCCAGAGAGCGTTGTTCGGAGCCGGAGTTTGAAGCCAAGAGCCTGGCTTCAAACGGAAAGATCAACCTGCTGCACAGTGCCTACCCCTCCGTCTTCTTCAAGGTAGATACTGCTGGTTCTCACCTGTCCGTCTTGTTCATTGTTTGTGTCGTTCAAGCTGAATTCGGTAGACACGTTATTAAGGTAAATGGCGCCGACACCTGTGTCCCTGAGGGAGGTCAGTTGATCTTCGCCCTCAGCGTTCTTGTTGTAAACACTGAGCTTGTTGTAGATTTCATCGCCTTCGTCTATGAAGTTGTTGCCATCCTGGTCGTAGGCGGCCAGCTCTGCGAATCCATTCCCAGACGATGGGCCAAACAACTCGCTGCCGTTATTGATCACGCCGTCGCCGTTGCGATCAAAGGCCAGGAACCCACTGTTGGATTTCAGGAAGGAAATGGATTCCTGATCGCCGTCGGAGTCCAAATCAAATTCGAATTTGGCATCGGTGAGCGCAACCGTGTCTCCGTCGAAGTTGATGACCAGAGGATCGACCTTCTCCTGCTCTTGACCCAAGCGAATGGAAACACTGTCTTCACGGTGATACTCGCGGTTCATGTCAAGAGCCAGTTGGAAGTTGATCTCTTTGCCGTCTTTGGTTCTTACCACGCCTTCAGCGGCAAAGGATGTGGCCTCTTCTTCATGATAAGATTCATGATAGTCATAAGCCAAGCCGAATCCGCCCTGCCTGGGAGGACCTTGCGGCCTGCCTCCGCCTCGCGATCTTTCGCCCGCTACAGGAACCTGGGGGCCGCCCTCCGTGCCGAGAGCGTCTACTTTTTTGATATCTACCTTTTGATGGAGCACCTTCTCAAGAATCATCTTGAAGAGATGAAGTTCAGAGCCAACGGCTACATCATCCTCATCCACCTCTCCCATGCTGTCCGCCAGCACATCGCTGGTGGCGGCTGAAGCCATGGACTGAAGGCCAATCTCAACGCTGTCAACCATGGCCGTCAACGACTCGATATTCAAACCGCCATTGCCGCGAGGGTTGCCTTCGCCGCGCTGTTCTACAGGCTGCTGCCGACCACCCCAAACTCTGAGAGATTCGCTCTTCGAATGTTCCTTGGAATATGTTCTGTTGCTGGAAAGCTGAATCTGAGCACTGTCGATAATCATCTGGAAATCCTTTTCCGAAAATGTATAAAGCCTTGCTTCCATGCTCGGCTATAATAGAAATCAAGTTACTCATCGGCATTTGGAGCCGTCTTCTAAAAAAAATCCCTCAAGAACCTTGACCCAAAGAGGTTAGTTTTAACGATTATTCACGATTGCAAGCGGCGCTTCCAAGAGCCTGTCCCTGCAACAGGCGAATGCCCTCCACCATGGCCTCCAAAGCCTCGGGATGGTGCAGGCGGTGACTGTCTTCGTAAACCATCAGTTCAATGGATTCAGACCCGGGCGAGCGGGCAACCATGGCTTGGATTGCAGACAAGGGAATAATCTCGTCCTCACTGCCCGCAATGACCCGCGCCGGAATGCCTTTCGGGATGTGGAGGCTACCTACAAACGCTTCAATCTCAGGAGTATGATATTCCTCATTGAAAAAACCCACGGCAGGCGCTATCAACACCATGTCTCGCACAAGGTGGGGATTGCGCACCGCAAAATCCAATGCGCTCATGCCCCCCAAAGAGGAGCCCACAATAATGGCGGGCTCTTTGATCAGGTCTTCTTGAATTACACGGCGCTTTAAGACGTCCTGAGGCAGCTCTGGCGCAATGACATGAGGAAACCTCTCGCGAATGTAACATGCGCGAAACCCCTTGGGGCTGCTTTCTTTGCCGTGAAGATAATAGAGCATAGCGTCTCCATTGAGCATGTTAACTGCATC
>JBNKOV010000523.1:0-4463 GCA_050294955.1 Holophagae bacterium | reverse complement strand
GAGGTCTGAACCGCTTCAATCACCTGCTTCAAACGCTCCTCGAATTCACCTTTCATGCTGGCGCCTGCTTTCAGCAAGCCGAGATCCAGAGTTCTTATTTCCACGTTGTCCAGAGCGGGCGGCGCTTTACCGTCCGCAATGAGCAGCGCCAGACCTTCCAAAATGGCCGACTTGCCCACGCCTGGTTCGCCAACCAGGATGGGATTGTTCTTGCGCCTGCGGGACAGAATATCCACAACCTGATAAATTTCGTGATCCCTGCCTATGACAGGATCCATTTCACCCGCTTTGGCCTGAGCAACCAGATTCACGGTAAAGGCCTCAAGCGCTTCACTGCCAACGGCTGAAGCCTGGGCTGCCGAGATTCGCTCCACCTCTTCGCTGCCGATGGTGAGTTCTTCCATCTGATCTACAAGGGTCTCTTCTTTTATACGCTCCAAAAAACCCAGGCCTGCGCCCGCCAGCCAGTTCTGGTCTCGCAATAAAGCAACAAGCAAATGGGCGGACCGAATTTTGCTCTCGCCCCGTTCCAAGGAGGCAAAATTCCAACCCTGGGAGATCGACTCAAGCAGGATGCCGGAAAACCGGGGCTTGGATTGGTTGCCCGTCTGCAATTGGGCCAGGCTCTTGTCTAAATCGGTTCGAACCTGATCAATGGATACGCCCACTTTCGTAAGAATAACCACTAAATCGGAAGCGCTGCGATCCAGAAGTTTCAATAAACAATGTTCAACGCTTATTTCATAATGAGTGCGCTGAATGCATGCGCCCGCTGCAGCTTCCAGCGCACCTGTCATGGTCTTGTTGAGACGACCCATTAGGGCTTTAATGTAACTGGCGTCCATGTTCTACTCCTTGCGAGGCATTTTGGAGACAAGGGTCAACTGGGCGTTAACCCCTTCCAATTGAAGATGCGGCATAATGGCCAATTTAACGGTGAAAAATCCGGGAGACGCGGGGTCTTCGACTACCTGCAGCGTCCCGTCGCGTAGGGGAAATTGTGATCGCTGTTCTTGAGAGGGATCTGGCATTCGGGTGATTAATGATTTCAACCAGGTTTCCAGCTCTCGCTCCAACTCATCCGCCTCTTTCACCGCGCCTACGTTTTCCCGTTGAATGCTTTTTTGATAATGGGCAATACGAGAAACCAGGTAGAGATAGGGCAGAGATGCGGCGAGCCGGTCGTGTTCATCGCTTTTTTGCAGAGAGGGCGCTGAGAAAATACAGATCCGTTCCAACTCTCGATGCCAGGTTAAAGGAATGAGGCCCATAGCCGCCATCTCCTGTTCCTGGCGATCCGAAAAGCCTATTTCCAGAGGTATTTCCGTCCAATCATAGCCATGGTCGCCCCAGGATTCTCCGGTAATCCCATGCACCAGGCCGCCAGTCTTGGGGCCTCGAATGTAAACGCACCAGCCATGATCGTGGAAGGACTGGGCCAGGGTCATGGCAAACGCATAACCCGCGTGTACCCAAGCAGAGTCAGCGTCCTCTAGACGGGGATGGTCTGCAAATGCGGGAGGCCGTTCCCGATCCCTCATACGCACCTTAACGCCTGGCAGGGCCATGCCGAGATAGCGGGTGTCCTCTCCACGGCGCATTTGATTCCATTTCACAAAGTCCTGTGCGCTGAAAAGCAGGTTAAAGTCTCTAATCTGCTCCAGTTGCCCGAAGTGACGCAAACCAAAAAGACGCGGCGATGCATTGGTTATTACTGGACAATGACAGGCGGCGGCCACCATGGAAACCTGGCGCAACAGGCTAATATCCCGCATGCTGTTGGCCAGTTCAAATTGTAGGAACATGCTAGCATAGGGGAAACCGCCAGCCTGATCGTATTCGGACTTGTAGAGGTGATAGAAAAGGGCCGAGTCCGCCAGATCCAAATACTCGTCAAAATCATACAGGATGTCGTCGATGCTCACACTCAAAATATCTAGGATAACCCCGCGCTTGTTGGCTGTTTCATTGCACAAGGCGTCTAATCCCAACCATAAAGACTTTAGTCTCACAAAGTCTTCGTGGTGAATGATCTGGTCTAACATCTCCACCAGCTTCTGGTCCAAGTCAACCAGGATGGCGTCAATTGCCGCAACCGTTCGTTGCCTTCCGGAAATCGTAGCGCTAACCATATTGCGTCACCAGAGATGTTTGCGCCCTGCCGTCTCGCAGGACTTCAGTTTCAAAGGTCAATCGAGAAACGCGACTGCCCTCGGCAACCTCGCCTGAAATCCTGTAGGTGGCTCGAAAGGTGTCGGTTGAAGCGGAGACAAAGGAAACAGCCACCGCAGTTAACCTGGGTTCATATCGGGTGATGGTGTCTTTAATTTCTCCGGCAAGTTTCTCCAGTGATTGAGGCAACGAGTAGTAAACGTAATGGATATCGGGCAAGCCGTAATGGGTGAGATGAGGCGTCATGCCTCTGCGAGAATTGAGTAGTTGGGTGAGATGAGCCTGTATGGATACAGCCAGGTCATCCTCCCAGTCTTCCCCTGTCCTGCCGGTAATGGCGCTGAGAATATTAGCGCTCATGCCAACCTCCCCGCATCCACCACTTCCGCCGTCCGGGAGGGCAAGCTTTTCAACCACATATTTCGACCCAGCAAACGGCCCGTTTTTCCCGGAGGCTCCAATTTCCAAGAAGGTACGTCGCTAGCTTTCAGCTCAAGGCGGATCAGACAGTCCAACCGCCCTTTTGTATAATCGTTGGTTAAAGTTTCCAGTAACTTCCGCCAATCCCCGCCTGGAGAGAGCCTCATGAAGGATTCATAATCCAAAGCCCTGAAAAAGAGCCGGAAGCCGCCGCCAATATCCTTGATTCTTCGCCCCGCAAGGAAGCTCCCCTCCGCGCCGATCAAAGTGTTTGTCCCCAACCGCGCCAACTGTTTTTGAGGAATCGACCGGTACTGAACCACAAATTGCTCCAGCTCTATGGTTAGATCGGGGAAAAAAGTGCCCAACAACTCTAACAGACCGTCCGAGGTTCTGGCAGCTCTGCGAAAGAGTCCAAGCTTGTGTTGCCTCAATCCCTTTAAATAGAGCGGTTCTTCCCGCTCAACCAATTTCCCGGACAGCCGACTCAACATGCGCATTTCGCGCTTGCCCTGAGCTGTCCCCCCTTCAAGCGGATCTTCAATAAACAGCCGGTAACGCGCCCAGACACCAGATAAAAGCTCAACGAGACGGCTGTTGAACAGGTCGAGAAAGGCGCGCATGGCCTCTCTGTCCTCTCCCTCCAATAACAATTCGTCGGTAAAATAATCGGGCAGCACGCCAAAACCGCCGTACAATCCAGGAATAGCCAAAACCAGATCGCCATGGCCGTCTGGGCGCACGAATGTGCTGGGATAAGCTCGGGTAACGGCCAGACTCACGCCTTGCTTGTTCTTGGCCTTTCGAATCTTTTGGAAAATTCGATCCCAGTTGCTCATTCCCGCCCCCTTGCCATGTAGCGGAATTCCTCACCAGTCTCAATCTCCTTTACAACCAGAGCAATAAAACCATTAATTGGCCTCCAGGCTTCGAGGAAACTGGCCATTATTCGGGCAAACAGGGCCACATCGCCCTGGCCGGCAAAGAAAGCGCCATTAAGATCCAGCTCCAATCGTTGACCTTGAATACAGCAACCTCGATAGATCTCGTAATCCTTGTACATTTTAGCTCTTTCAACGCCTTTAATCTTACGAGATCCGCTGTCTGATTTAGAGTAGTGATACAAACCCAGCAGCGCCTTGATGGCGTCTAAACGGCCCAGTTCAACATAGTCCAAGGCCAGGAGCGCCATAAAATCCCACTCATCTTCTCCGTGCAACGGCGGCCAACAAGCAGGTGTTGCCTGGGTGAGATTGATGACATTGATAATTTCGGGAACGTCTGTGGAAACCCGGTTAAGTTGGCCTGGCTTTAATTTTTGAGCGTAGTGGCGATTGGTGCATCGTGCTGAAATAGAGAGCGTTCTTCCAGCTAAAGCGCCAGGACCCGTATGTTTGAGATCCAAAAGTCGAATAAAACAGTCCCATCCCTTCTCAAGAGACTGATCCCGTTTAAGCGTATAAAACCAGAGCTTTTCACGTTCTTCCTGTCGGAATCTGAAGTAGGGCTCCACTGGGTCCAGATCCCTGCCTTTTCCAGCGAGCACGCCCTCAATGTCCCAGACCTCCAAATCGTCCCGCTCCGCATGGGGCCTGATGGGATATTCCAAAGAAAGCCCATCTGCCACAAAGGGCTCGCAATCAACGTGAAACAGGTTCTGAGCAACCGCGCAGTGAATTCTCAGGTTTTCCGTTTTAACATGAATGCCGGTGGCGAAGGGCTTGGAAAAACGAAAATCAATTTGAACCTGGGCGACGCCCGTCAAATGCTTCAGCCAATGGTTTAACCCCTTAATGCTAAAGAAGAAAAAGCGTTGGGGATAGTCGAAATAATCTCGGGGAAAATCGAAGCCGCCGTAACGACCTTCTCCA
>JBNKOV010000522.1:0-4464 GCA_050294955.1 Holophagae bacterium | reverse complement strand
AATGACCCTGTTCCAGCGCAGTTTCCAGGTGTGGGTTTTCACTTAATAATTCTATCAGAGGCTTGTCCGAATTCATGCCGTCAATAACCCCGTCGGTATAAAGGAACAAACCATCGCCAGCATTAAAATCGAATTCATTCCAGGGATCTTCTTTCCGATGGGGGAGCAAGCCTATGGGCAGCCCGCCCATTCTTTGCAACTGGTGATACTTGCTTTCTGTTTTTAGAATGGGTTTTTCATGGCCTGCCCTGAAGTAGTTGATACGTCCTTCTCTGGTTTTGATATGGCAGAGAATCAGGGTAACGTAATGACCCCCATCGCTGAACTCTCTGTGAACGAGATAATTCAGCGGCTCTATCAGGGAATAGGGGGATTGAATCTGGTGGAGAAGGGCTCGGGTGGCGGTTCGCACTGCCGACATCATGAGCGCCGCGCTGAGCCCATGTCCACTGACGTCGCCAATAATCAACAACTTCTCGTCTGAATTGAACTCAAAAATATCCCAAAAATCCCCGCCAACTCGGGACAATTGCCTACTTTCGCCAATCAGGTTGAAGGCCCCGATTTGAGAAGGGAGCGTTGGCATGATCCGGTGTTGAAGATCGTGGGCAATCTCAAATTCCTTCTGTACTTTGGCGTATTTGATCATGCTCTCATGGAGATTTGCCTTCTCGATAAAAACGGCAATAATGGCGGCAATCAGCTCTACCGTCTGCATGTCCGAGTCTTGGAAATGTCCCGTTTTGGGATTCAGAACCTGGATCACCCCTAGCAGATCGTCGCCGATGGTAATGGGCGCAGCCAGAATTTCACGTGTTGAAAACTGAACCCGTTGATCCACCGAATCGTTAAAAATCATATCGGAGGTGTCGTTCAATAAAAGCGGTTTCCGATGCCTTGCAACCCAGCCCGATACGCCCTGGTTCATGGGCACTTCCAATTCGCTTAATTTGCGATCCACGTCTTCATCTAAAGTACGTCGGTAGGCAAAGCGAAAAGCCGTTCGGGTTTTATTGGGAACCAGGATGGAGGCGCCTTCCGCGTCAAACAACTCGCAGGTTTTGTCCGTAATGGCCTGGGCAACTTCGGCCAAAGCCGATTTTCCGACGAGCATTCGAGAGAATTCATGGAGGAAGTTGACAAAGTTGGAGCTGCGGACCGAACCCAGAAAAGGATGAGGGTCACGCATGCTGGCGTCAACAAGGGTTTCACAAATAGCGTGGATGCGATTGTCTTTAAAATCCCCCGGAATGGACATATAGTCGGAATGGTACGCGGGGGATTTTAATAGGATTTGTAATCGCCTCGCCCGGTTGAGGCCTTCTGGCGGCGTCTGATCGGACAACAAAAAATGCAGAGGCGAACGACGGAGGAATTCAATGGCTAGAGACCAGTTCGGGAAATCCTCAATCTTCTTGATCAAAACCTTCATTGCTTCCTCTAAGGGGTTCGCAGCGATGGGGCGAGAAACGGGTCGGCCCGATTTCTAGCTTTCTGGTTGATATGCTGCGGAGGCAGCGTCCCAGGCTTTTTGCATTTTTGCCAGGCGTTTCTTGCCCAGGGGGCCAATGAGATTGGCGGCGGTCATAATTCGATGTCGCGCGAGATCTCGCCCCATGATTTCCATTATTTTGAAAAGGGGAGGAGCCACCGTCTTACCGCAAATGGCCACTCGAAGCGCATGGGCCCCGTCTCGAATGGACCATTCGTGGATGCTCGCCGTTTTCCGGGTTGCGAACTCTATGGCGTCGTGGTCAAAGCCGTCCATGCCATCCAGTTCCCACAAAAACTTTTGCAAAAAGTCCCTTGCATCTTCGGTTTCCCGTTTCTTGGGAGCCAACAGCGCGGGGTCGTAACTGAGTTCGGAGCAAAACATGAAATCACAATGCTGAAAGAAATCTCCCAATTTGTGCATTCGTTCTCGCATAAGCGGGATCAATTTCTTGATGAATTCCTCGTTGAAACGCCAATCCGCCAGCTTCTTGAAAATGGCTTCCGGCTCCAGTGCGCCAATATGTTGTTGGTTGACCCATTTTAACTTGTCCCTGTCAAAAATGGGGCCGCCCAAATGAACTCGGGAAATGTCGAAGCAGGAAACCATGTCTTGCAGGGAAAAGATCTCTGTTCCGTCGGGCATGCTGTAGGCCATCAAGCCCAGGAAATTTATCAGAGCTTCGGGAAGAATGCCGCTCTCTTTATAAAAAAGGATGGAAGTGGGGTTCTTCCGCTTGGATAATTTGGAAGAATCTTCGTTGCGAAGGAGCGGGAGGTGAATTACCTGGGGCGCTTCCCAACCAAAATATTCATAGAGCAGAATGTGTTTGGGGAGACTGGGAAGCCACTCTTCGCCGCGTATGACGTGGGTAATTTTCATGAGGTGGTCATCCACCACATTGGCGAGGTGATAGGTGGGGAAACCGTCGGACTTCATCAGAATCTGGTGATCAATGGTTTTGTAGTCGAAGCTTACATCCCCGCGCAGGGGATCATTGATAACGCAGGTTCCCGATTCCGGCACTTTTAATCGGATGGTGTAAGCAGCGCCACCATCTTCCTGGCTGGAAATTTCTTCTGGGGAAAGGTTTGCACAGTGACCGTCATATCCAAAATCGCCCCCTGCCGCTCTTTGCTCCGCTCGAAGAGCGTCCAATCTCTCCGGCGTGCAAAAACATTTATAAGCGTGACCCTTGTCCAGGAGAATTTGCACGTGTTCACGATAGATGTCTGTTCGTTCGCTCTGACGGTACGGGCCAAATTCGCCGCCTACATCGGGACCTTCCGCCCAGGTCAGGCCAGTCCAACGCAACGCTTCCAGTATGTTGTCTTCGTATTCGGGACGAGACCGGTTCTGGTCCGTGTCCTCTATCCTTAAAATAAAGGCCCCGTTGTGGGCATGGGCGAAGCAATAGTTGAAAAGGGCGATATAGGCGGTGCCTACATGTGGGCTTCCTGTGGGCGATGGTGCGATACGAACACGAACAGATGACATCAAAACCTCCATAGGTCCAAAACCGGCAAATTATATCCAACTCGGTTGGGGCGGGTCAATGAACAATAGGCGTCAGCATGCATTAAATTGCAAAAAAGGACCCATATAGCCGAAAAACGCTCGCCGAAAGCGGTTTCGGTAAGTTTTGGACGCCATTAACCTTGATAAATCGCTGTAATGAGCATCTCCAAGCATGGCCAGCTTCAACGATGATTTTCCTTGGCGAAGAGCGATTTAATTTTGCCGTCCCAGAGAATCAGAAAACAAGCGCGACAGGCCGCAAGACAGCCCTCCAATCCTAGAATATAAAATAATAAATGGTGTCTTTGGAAGGGGTTTTATGATATAAATGATGTAGGAGCATTGATCGAATGTCATGGAGGCATGCTCCGCCTCAAGTCAGCACGGTGTCAGGTAAGAACATTTTCAACAAGTCCACATGCTAAGGTGGTGTTCATGCCAAGAATTGTTTTCATAAGGCCAGCTGAAACAGATTACGCGTTGCGTAACCATATACTGGGGCGGTCGGACCCGGAACTAAACGAGACAGGCGTCATGAACGCCAACATTCTCGCAGAAGTTCTTCGTCGCTATCAGATCAACTTTGTGGCAGTCAGTCCGCTTAAGCGGGCAGTGGCTACAGCGCAGCCCATTGAACGTTCTCAAGACGTCTTCATCCATCCCGTTCGCGGCTTTCAAGCCATGGACATGGGTGATTGGGATAGTCGAGATCTGGACATTATTAAAACAACAGATCGAGGCCGATACGATTCCTGGTGGAAAGACGCAGATTTTCCGGCTCCTGGCGGGGAATCTATCCGAGAAGTTTATGCCCGCGCCTATCCTGAGCTGGTGAATATTGTTGAGCATGCCAGTGAAAATGAAACCATCGCCCTTATTCTGCAACAAACCGTTCTGCGCGCCATGTGTTGCGCCGTTATGAATTTAAGGCTTGAGGTTGCCCATCGTTTTCACATGGACCACGCTGCCTTCAGCGTTTTTGAGCGGGCTTACCCTGGCGGACCCTATCAAATGATGGGGTGGAATCACAACGAACATCTGCCCGATTATTCCAATGCGCTTTATGAAATGGAAACGGAGCCATCGGAAGTATAATTATTTTCAACCTTGGATAGACGTCATTTGAGCCGCCCATGGGCGGCTCATTTTCGTTGGAGGCGGGGATTTGGTGTGAAACGTCACGAAATAAGCGCCTTCAGTTGACAATCGTCTATGAATAATAGTAGATTGGGGTTATTCGTACTGCCGAATCCGTGACAGTCAATCACAGGAGAAACGGATGAAAAGGGGCATGCGGCGGAGGTTTTTGATGCTTCATAAAATCGTCTTTTTCATGGTTTTTCTTGCGTTGCCAACTTTGGCCGCCGATATACTGGTTCTAAAAAATGGAAAACGTCTGAATATTGATGATGCTTATGAAATCAAGGGCCAGTTCGTGGTCTTCAAACAGAATG
>JBNKOV010000521.1:0-4465 GCA_050294955.1 Holophagae bacterium | reverse complement strand
ACATCGTGACATAAGACGTGAGAGGGTTGTACACGAGTATGTGTTGAGTAATGATGGTACTTGCGCTTGCTCATGCCTGAAACCAAAATTGTTGCACATGCCCTACTCACATGTACTGACTTCTTGAGGAGAACTGCTTTTCGGGATCCCAGGCCAACATGCGAGAATGGAGCAGGGTAACCTCTACGCCCGAATATGAGGTATAGACCGGCTTGACCTTGATGAGGATGGCGGTCGCGAGGAGAACGGTCAGCACAAGGGTCAGCGCCACGATCAGGCGGAGATGATTGAGGATGGACGCTATGGGATGAATGGGTTTGAATTGAATGTTGTCCGACATGGTCTTCCTTAATCGTCCGCAATCAAATCCTGGGCAATGGCCAGGGTAGCAAAGGGGCTCAGTTGCCGCAAGACGTAATTGAGATGGGCCAGACCCTTCCGGCTTACAAAAATAATATCGTTTTCCTGGAGTTCTATGTTATTGGCGTAATTGCCTTTCTTGAAATCACGCAGGCTCACCTTCAGCACATGGGCTTTGCCATCGATGTTCCTCACCAGGGCCATGGAGCCTTTGCGGGCGTCTTCTGAAGGTCCGCCGGCGCCCATGAGCCCGTCCAGGAAGGACATTTGCGGGGTGAGACGATAGGCCCCTGGGGTGAGCACTTCGCCCATAACGTAGACCATGGCGTCCTGTTCATCGGGAATGTAGACCACGTCGTTGTTGGCGATGTTAATGTTCAGGGACATGTTGCCGCCCAAAAGCAATTCATCCAGGTCGATCCAGACGATTTTGTCTTTTCCGCGAATGACGGCGCATTTCGCTAGACGGTTGCCCGGTCCGTCAACGGGTTGTGATCCCGCCATGGCCAGCAGTTCCAGCAGGGTGCCCTGCCCGTCGAATCGGATGAGTCCTGGTCTCTCAACCCGGCCCATGACAAAGGCTCGGTTGTTTTTGTATTCCAGAACCTGTAGCGTGACCATTGGCTCCCGATAATAGGTTTCAAAGGCCTTTTGCAGGGCGGCGGCGGCTTGGGTTCGGGTGAGAGCCTGAACTTTAATGGGTCCAATGAGCGGCAGGGACAGCATGCCGTCCGGGCCAATGGTCTGTTGACCGGAAAGTTTGGGCTGTTCCCACACCTGCACGTCAACAAGATCGCCCGGTCCCAGTAAGTACTCCTTTGGAATTGAGGCGTTTAACTCTTGGATCGTTTCCGGTCCCGCGTAGGGGAGCGCCTTGGATTGGGCTGGCTGAAATGCCGGGTCTTTGGGATGCAATGGCGTGTCCCCGCCGGGAAAGGCGGTGGCGTTTTGAAGAGCCAATAGAAAAATAACGGCGCATCCTACGCCCTGAATGGTTTTTCTGATGTCATTGAACGGGTTCATGTTCATCCTAAACGTTTCCTATAAAAGCCAGGTCCACTCAACGTCTCGCGATTAATTTCTCAATGCGCTTTCCATGGAGTCCCTTATGTCGCAGATGCGGTCAAATCGAGTAATTTGAAGCAATAATTTAATTTCGTCGCCCACATGCACTAAACGCAGTGATTTCTTTTTCTGGCCAGCCAGCTTTAGGGCGGTGACAATAACCGAAAGGCCGAGGGAATCAATAAATTCACAGTTCTCAAAATCCATAATGACCATGGGCTCTATCCCTGTGAAAGCCTTGCTCACCTGCTTTTTGGTCTTGGATTGGGTTTCCCCATCCAGTCTTCTGGGCATTTCAAGTATGAGGTGTTCCATGATAAGGTTCCCTTTTAAATTGATGTACGCCGGGCGTTAACGCTTTTAGAAAAAGGAGAATGTCTCCTTTGGCGCTACGGGTGGCGGTGTAATAGATTGTGGTTACATATACCTCGTCATTGGTCGCGGCGTTCCACTCCAATTGTTGAGCAGGTCCGGTGCAGCCCGCCTTGCCACGAAGTCGATCCTCGATCCAGGACTCGTCCATGGTTTCCAGCTCTTGAGGCGTGATCGGGGGATTGCCCACAAAGGACAGTTGACCCTTGGCTACATTATAGACGCCGGGCAGGAAGTCGAGAAGGAAAAGTCCGAAACCGAATCGATGCCAGTAATGCCATTCATGGTCGTACTCGCCTTTTAAGTTCCGTTTCACGGGCTGGAGCAGTACTTTTTCGCTGACGACCCAGGAGCCTAAAAGCAGGCGGTGAATGGCAGCCAGGAGAAGAATGAGAGGGGATGCAGGAATGAGCAGAATCCATGCGAGCATCTGTTCGATGCCTTTAGACCATGCGGGGGAGCGGCGCATATCGCCCAGAATAAGGGGGTCGTCCATGATGATGTGGGTCTTGGTTTTCATGTCAAGCACGTAATTGCGGCAGACATATTGACCCTCAAATCGAGTGTATCGGCCCACATATGTGCCCGGCGCGATAACGGAATCCCGCACCATGGCCCCCTTTTCGATGTAAGATCGATCTCCAATAAAGGCGCCGGGTCCAATAGAGGTTTCACCTTTAACATAGGCGCTGTCTCCAATAAGAGACGGACCAAACAATCGGGTGTCCGATGAAATATGGGTTTTGCGTCCCCAACGAACGCCGTATTTCATCTTTGAGCCTTTGAAGTCGAGCACTTCGGGGTGTTCCATAATCTCGGCGTTCATGGCGAGAAAGGCGTCGAGGCTGGTCAGCTCGTGGATGAAAAGGGTGGTTTGATCGTGTTCGTCTCGAATATTGTCTTTCACATCCACCAGGGCAGCTTCGTCCACATTATCGGAGATCCAGTCGATAAGGCCTTGGGTGCTTTTGGCTTCCGACTCCTCTAGAAATCGGTCGAGATGCTCCTTCTGGCAATACACCAGGGAAACCAGATAATCGTTTCTGCAGAAAAGGGTGGTGATCTCAAGCTTCTCTGGAAATGGGAAGTGGATCATGCTTTTGCCGTCCATGATCAGACAGCCCTCTTCAAAATGGGAGCGGTGTTTGTTGAGGCGTTCTCGAATGTTCATATACTCGGGATCGGTTGAATGGGTTACTTCACAGCCCCATCGGGAACCGGTCATGATGTGCTTTTCAATGGCTTGGGGTCGGTCTCCCATGCTGAGAATAATATTTCTGAAACCCTGATCTCCCAACCATTCCAACTGATGTTCGATGAGGTAACGATTGCCTACCGGCAGAAGGGGAAGGGGCTCTTTTTTAGTGAGCTTCTCCATTTCTTCTGGAGCTTTATCGTAAATAATGAGGGTTGGAATGCCTCTATCCGGTATGGCAACTGGCATGATTAAGAAGCGCCCCTTCCGCTGATAACCGCCGGCAGGGTTTTTAGCAGCAGTTTAATATCGTTCCAAAGAGATTCCTCTTGGATATATTGGAGATCCAGGTCTACCTGGTCGCTGAAACATATTTCGCTGCGTCCGCTAACCTGCCAGATACAGGTAATGCCCTGTTTGGTGTCCAAACGTTTGCGCTCTCGCGCTGTGTACTGCCTGGCTTCTTCGGGCAAGGGCGGCCTTGGTCCCACCAGACTCATTTCCCCGGTTAAAACATTCCACAATTGGGGCAGCTCATCCAGGCTGGTGCGCCGGATGAATCGTCCGATTGGGGTGATTCTGGGATCGTTTTTCATCTTGAAAATGACGCCGCCTTCCATTTCGTTTTGATCCGCCAGGTTGGCTTTGAGTTTATCCGCATCCACTATCATAGACCGGAACTTCCAAAATTTGAACTCCTTTCCGTATCTTCCTATGCGCCATTGGCAATAAAATGCTGGCCCGCCGTCTAATTTGATCAGAATTGTCAATACCAGAAAGACGGGGGCCAGGAGGATGAGGAGCAGGCTTGAGACCAGGATGTCGAACATTCGCTTAAGCCAGAATGAAAAGATGGGTCTGATGCGCAAGGCGTATTTCAGGACGGTGATCTTGCCCACATGCAGCCAGTAACGTCTTCCATATGCGTGGTTTAATGTGGACAGGAGATGGTCCTGGTCATTCTTCAGTCGTTCGCTGTTTGCTGGGGAGGTAATATGTGTCATTTGCCATGCCTCGCCAGGTTCCAGAAGAACACCAAATTCCCAATAATGTAACGCCTCCAGAGGCGTTTCGGCTCTCGAATGAGTCGATAGAGCCATTCCAAGCCCGTCTCACGCATCCAGAGCGGGGCGCGGGGGATGCGGCCGGAAACGAAGTCGAATAATCCGCCTACGCCCATCACCACGCCCGTTTTTAATTGGGGGAGCATCTGGTTGATAAAGGTCTCCTGGGCCGGAACGCCCATGGCCACCAGCACGATGTCGGCTTGGGATTGATTGATCTGGTCTATTATCTGAGGCGCCTCGTCCTTGCTGAAATAGCCGTTTCGATAGCCGCAAAGACGCAGGCCAGGATAGCGGGTGGCGATGTTTTCTGCCACTTTTTCAACTACCTGTTGACGGGCGCCCAGTAGAAAGACGCGATGCCCTGTGCTCTGGAGCCGCTCGCACAGGGCGGGGAACAGGTCGGTGC
>JBNKOV010000520.1:0-4472 GCA_050294955.1 Holophagae bacterium | reverse complement strand
TGGAATCGAGGGATTTGTAGTAACCTATCATTTCAGTGGCGCGAGATGCAGCTATATTCGTTCCGACACCAGCTAGTGTTAGTGCAATGTGATGCTTCCCATTTTTGCGTCCGGGTAAAACAGCTTCATAATATTGTTTCCCATTTCGAGTTTCCTCTTCTCCATTTTCAAGGAGGATTTTGACTGCTATGTATTCTTCTGGTAAAGCAGTTATGATGCCGTATTTGTAGATTTGTTGTCTGCTCATTGAAAAAACTACCTCGGTCCTATTTTGAAGTCATCTTACCATAAAAGTCTTTGAGCAGGCTATTTGTATTTGGTTGATATTACATATTGAGACACGGGGTGACGGAAGTGTATTATTCTGCTTGTTTATAGGCCAAATCCCCTAAACTGGTTATTTCATAGCGAAATGCCTTCAGGGTAGGTCATTTTCGGAAATGTGGAGTGACAATTCACTTTTGGTCAGGTGGCCTGTTTTAGTTAAAATAACAATTTTGCCCCGGATTAGATGGTTCGGAAAAGGGTGAACCAGGCTACCTTTTGCACCCCGCCCTGGTTCAGGGCTTGGGTTGCTGCTTCCAAGGTGGCGCCGGTTGTCAGAACGTCATCTACCAGGATAACCGATGGCGGCGGATCGCTTCCTTTAAGGGTAAAGCGGTTTTTGGTGTTCTTCTGGCGCTCTTCATAACCCAAGCCTACCTGGTGACGTTGGAACATGTTCATTTTCAGTCCTTCATGGACGGGCAAGCCGGTGCATTCGCTTAAGACCCTGGCCAGGACCGCCGCTGGATTGAAATGGCGTTTCAGCTTTCGAGAAAAGGACTCGGGGACAGGCGCCAGACAACGATATTGTAGGAACGGCGTGGATTTGAAAAACCCAGCGAGGTTGGACCTTAGAATGGGCTCTATGAGAGGCCAATAGCCATCGTATTTAACCAGGTGATACAAGTCCCGACCCATATTTCGGTAGGCGAATAGGGTGCATATGTCCTCTGGAAGCAAGCTCAAACGACTGCACCACTGGCAACCCTCCGCATCCCTGTGAACCAGCGGGTTTCCACAGGTTCGGCATCCCTTCCCGGCAATGGGTTCTAATTGGGAGAGACAGGGGCCGCATAAAGGCTGGTTCGAAGCTTCCCCGCATTTTAAACAGATCTTTGGACTTAGGAGTTGGATGGGGTTCCATTTTTCCAGCCATTCCATGAACTGAACGCTCTCCTCGCAGGCCCGTTTTAGCTGCCAGGCTCCCATACAAAGGCGCCCTCGTGATCTATATACCCAATTAAGCCGTTGATATGGACTCGGGCTAGACCATTTTGAAAAGGCTCGGCCCAACTGAATTTGGCGGGGATGCTGAAGACCCCGTCTCGTTTAATATAACCCCAGGCGTTTTGGGTGCGAATAGCTGCAAGCCCCTCGGAAAAATGAGAGTTCCTTTCGCCTGCTATAGCGAATTGCGGCTTGATGACAAATTGGCCATCCTTGCCGATAAAGCCATATTTATTTTTTAAACGCACCAAAGCCAGCCCTTCCGAAAAGGAGACGGCCGCCTGATAAGTGGGATGAATCACCCATCCGCCCGTTCGGTTGATGAAACCCCATTTCCGGTTTTCGTAGGCAGGCGCCAGACCTTCGCTGAATGCGCCTGCCCGGCTAAAACTTTTGGAAATGACCACCGCCCCGTTGGTGTCGATAATCCGGTCTTCGCCACGCAGGGTGACTACGGCCAGCCCGTCGCTGAAGCTATGGGCGCTGGAGTAGATGGGGTTGATGTGGAATTGCCCTTCCTGATTAATGTAGCCATGACGTTCGCAGATCTGAACGGCGGCAAGGCCTTCGGAGAAGGGTTCTGTCTCGTCAAATTGAGGCGGGATGATTAACTCACCCTCCTGGGAAATGAATCCCCATTGCCCTGTTAGCTTAACGGCTGCAAGACCCTCAGAAAAGTTGCGGGCGCTTTCGAATTGGGGTTTTATAACCAGTTTGCCCTGTCGGTTGATATATCCCCATTCACCGTTCACTACAACTGGGTAGAGAGCCGTCTTCTGGCTTGATCCGCCGTTTTCGATCGGTATGTTGGTCAGCAACAATAAAAGAAGCAAAGTCATACGTCCGCCTTTCTGTGAGGCTGCTTACCAGACTTGCCATCCACATCCGGTTCAAGCGAAAACGAGAGGCGTTAAGCTATGAATAAGACCGGCTTCCTTCGCGTAACGAAAGAATAGCTGAAGGCTTTCCTGCTCCTTAGATTCTAAATCGAAATGGATGTGTTTTGTGAAATAAGTTAGAATTTCTTCCTCGGTGAGACCCCATCGCTTTTGAATATCGGGGATGCGTTTTGGGATCTGATCCACGCCGTAGTGCTTTGCTTTCAGTAGCATGTCTGCGGTTGTCCGTGGGGAGGCGTCTTTGCGAATTGCCCAAAATGCAAACACAAAGGGTAGCCCGGTTTCCCGGTGCCATTCCCGAGCCAGGTCAAGGATCTCATAATCGCCAGGAGCAATGTGAAGGGCCGCGTCGCCAATAATCAGAGCGGCGTCCGCCTGGGCTAACATGGTGTTGGGATCTGGCGACATGGTGATGAATCGGGGCCGAAGGCCATATCGCCTGTGCAGCAGAATGCGGATCAATGCCACCGAGGATCGTGAAAAGCGGTCCAAGGCTACTACTTCCACGTCTTTCAGGTCCTTTCGGGTAAGGATGAGCACCGATTTCACTTCGCGGCGTGATGCGATACAAATTTTTGGCGCAACCACCAGATTGGGAATGCGTTGGTATTCTATAGAAGAAATGAGCCCCACATCCGCTTTATCCGCGGCCAGATTATCCGCGCATTGAGATGGGAAATCGTAGGTGAGTGAGGCGTCCTCGCCGAAGATCCCGTCCTTGAAGGCCAGGTTCAACGGCAAGGCGTTGAGATAGTCAATTATGGAAAAACGGATGGGTTGCATTAAGAGAAGTCGGCTCCCATGATGATGGCGATGATAATGGCCAGAATAGCTGCGGGACCTACGAAGCGAATGAGGAACTGGTATACCTTAAAGCCGGTGGCGTATTCCCCATCCGGGCTTTTCAGGTTCAGTTCTTCTGCTATCAGGTCCTGGCTGAGGAACCAACCGGTGAACAAGGTGATGAACAGGCCGCCAATGGGTAGGATCCAGTTGGAGGCCAGGTGATCGAGAACATTCAGCACGCCCTGTTTGGATGCAAAGAGCCGGTCGTTGAGCGTTTCCAGCGGCCCGAAAGGCTGCCAGGTGCTGAAGAAATCCACCGCGCCGTTTGATAGAGCGCATGCAATGGAAAGGACGAAGATACAGCTCGATGCAATAATGGTTGCCTTTATGCGGGTCATTTTCAACTTGTCCACAAACATGGAGACAACCACTTCCAGGAGGGAGATGGTGGAGGACAACGCCGCAAAAGCAACCAGAATAAAGAAAACCGGTCCCAGAATCGCGCCGCCGGTCATGTTGTAGAACATGGTGGGGAGCACCACAAAAAGCATGCCTGCGGAGCTTTTGCTCAACTGGTTTTCGATGCCGTAACTGAAGATGATGGAGTACATAATGATACAGGCCATGATGGCGATGACGGTGTCGAGCACCACAATGGCTGTTGCCGCTTTGTTGATGGACTCTTTCTTGCTCATATACGAGCCGTAGGTGATCATGGCGCCCATGCCGAGAGAGAGGGTAAAGAAGGAGTGGCCAAGGGCTTCTAGGAGGGAGTGGCCGTCCAGCTTGCTGAAATTGGGTGTGAACAGGAAGGACAGGGTTTTGCCGATGCCGTCCAGGGTGAAGGAGTTTACAACCAGTAAGAGCAGAATGGCGAACAGGACTGGCATTAAGACCTTGGTTGCCTTTTCAATTCCTCCAGAAATGCCTCGTATTACAATGAGGGCCGTTAAGATGCTGAAAGCCGCTGTGAATCCAAGCTGAACCGGGCCATTGCTCACAAATGCGCCAAAGGCGCCATCCGCCGGTGCTTGATAACCATTAATTGACCAGTCCATACATTGGAGGAATGAGGAGAGTGACCAACCGGCGATCACGGCATAATAAGAGAGGATGACCGATCCGCCCAGCACGCTGATCCAGCCAACGATGGTCCAGAGCTTGCCGCCCTTCACCTTTTTGCATAATTGTTCAAAAGCGGGAACTGGCGATTTCTGGGTGTATCTGCCCAGCACAATTTCCGCCATCATGATCGGCATGCCAATAAGAGCAATGCACACGAGGTAAACTAGAACGAAAGCCCCGCCTTCGTTGTCCCAAGCTATATAGGGGAATTTCCATAGATTGCCCAATCCGACAGCCGACCCAGCCGCAGCCAGGATAAACCCCAGAGAACTCCCCCATTGATCCCGATTATTAGCCACACATCCCTCCTTCATTTATCTATGCAAGCCCATTGGGGCGCAAAGATCCATTCACCCAGATCGCTTGATCCTAACCCAGCAGGCTTGAGGC
>JBNKOV010000519.1:0-4475 GCA_050294955.1 Holophagae bacterium | reverse complement strand
TGAGTCTTGCTGTAACATGCGAGAAATAAAACAGCTTGCATCTGGCCTTCAAGGATGAGGCCCATGCCAAGGATGGATTTCGCGCCCAACAGTCGCCGCAAGTTTTCGGGGTAGGAATCCAGGTTCACGGTTTCCGCAAGCCACAGGTCTTCAGATTTCAGCATGGTGTTTTGTTTCACGATTTGACGCAGCTCTTCTCTGGTGAGGTGAATGCCGGTGAATTTTCCCTGATCGTAGCCCACAGCGGCGGCGTATCGAAAACTATTCGCCACGTCATCCCAGAGTAGAATGCCGCCTTTTTCTGCGTTTGGAAAGAGGTAAATAGCTTGATTTAATAGGGTGTCCAGTAGTTTCTCTAAATCGGTTTCCCGATTGATGGCGTAGACGATGCGGTCGAGGGTTTCCAGTTCCTCGTTCTTCTCCTTCAGGGATTGGGTGCGTTCGGTCACCTGTTGTTCGAGCCGCAGGTTCACCTGGTTTTTTTGTTCCAATTTCTTGCGTTGGCTGTATATAATCCAGTAAGTAAACGCTAGAAATAAAAGCACATACCCGGCCTTTGCCATGGGAGAAAGCCATGGGGCGGGAAGTATGCGAACTTTTATGGGCGGCGCGTCGCTCCAGACGCCATACCGGTCCATGCCCTTCACCTGGAACACGTAGGAGCCGTGATCCAGATTGGTGTATACGGCGGTGCGATTAAAGGCGTCGGTCTCAATCCATTGCTCGTTATAAGGCTGTAAACGATAGAGATAGCGGTTTTTATCGGCATTGGTAATATTCATAACGGCAAACTCGAATGAGAAGTCGTTTTGAAGATGATCGAGGGTGATGGAGGAGGTCACGGCCATGGCTCGGTCGAGGGGCGACTCTTCGACTTGTGGGCTCATTTCCTTATTTTTTATGAAGAACCGGGTAACCAGAACGGGGGAAGGTCTTGAGGTAAACCGAATGGTTTCAGGCGAAAACCCGTTGAATCCGTTGATACCGCCGAAGAACATCATGCCATTGGCGTCTTTGAAGTAGGCGCCTCGATTGAACTCGTTGCTTTGCAGGCCGTCGCGCACGTCGTAATTGTGGAAGGTTCCGTTGTTGGGATCAAGCCGGGAGAGCCCGCCGTTGGTGCTGATCCAAATGGCGCCTTCCTCGTCTTCCAAACACGCGTAAATATAGCTGTTAGGCAGCCCGTCTCGCACGGTGTAGTTCTGAAACCGCCCCGACTCGCCCTTCATTCGGTTGAGCCCATTGGCGGTGGACACCCAGAGATAGCCGTTGGAATCTCGTAAAGCGCTATTCACCAGTGGATTGCTCAGGCTGTCGGGGTCGTCGGGATCGGGCTTGAATCGCTTGAAATGGCCGGTGCTGCGGTCCATGAGATTCAGGCCGCCGCGCATGGTGCAGACCCAAAACAGCTCGGGACTTTCTTCCAGGACATAGACCACCATGTCATCGCTAATACTATTGGAATCGGAGGTGTGGCGGTAGGATTGCCTTTTTCCCGTTTCGGTATTGTAGGACATAAGACCCAGGGAGTAGGTGCAAATCCAGATGAGCTCTTCTTGGGTCTTGTCGCCGTGGATGAAGTAGGTGTTTATGAGATCATCGGACCCCGGCTCGCCATAATTGTAATGAGTAAAGTTATTGGTTTGAGGGTTGTAGCGATCCAGGCCCATGCCCGAGGTTCCTACCCAGATGTCATCGCCAATTCGGGTTACGCAGTGAACCAGATCGGAGGAGAGGCTGCTCGGATCTTTGGGGTTATGCCGATAATGGGTGACGGTTCCCTGCTGATCGTCGAAGCGATCCAAGCCGGTTTCCAAGGTGGCGACCCATAGATGGTTGTCGGGACCGCGAGTAAAGGCTCGAATGGTGGAGGAGCCGAGAGTGTGGGGATTATTGGGATTGTGGCGATAATGACGAAACTGGAAGGCATTGGGTTCACAATAGTTGACGCCGCCGGTCAGGGTGCTGACCCACAAGACGCCCTGGCTGTCTTCGTAGATTTTGGTGATTCGGTCCTGGGTCAGGCTGTTGGGGTTGGTGGGGTCGTGAAAAAAACCTTCAAAGGTCTGGGCCTGCCAGTCGTGGCGGAAGAGGCCATAGCGGGCGCCGATCCACAGCAGGCCAAACTGGTCTTCAAAAAGGGAGGTGATTTCGTCGCATTTGACCGCGATGGGATGCTCATTGGGATCTACATATCGGACAACCTCTTGGGTTTCAACGTGATATTGGTATAGTCCCGATTTCTCGCCTCCAACGCCCAACCACAACACGCCGGGCTTGTTGGATAGCTCCAGAATTGCGGCCACGCGGCCTTTAAAGGGGGTTGGATGAAACTGGCCAGTTGCTCGATCAAAAAGAGATAGCCCGCCGTAGGAGCCTACCCAGAGCCGACCGGCGCGATCCTCGTAAATGGTTTCCACGTCGTTGAACGGACGCCTGGATTGGTCCTCGGAGAAGCGCTCCACCTGGGTGGTGGGAACGTGGAACCGATTAATGCCGCCGTCTTTAACTCCAACCCACAACACATCCCGGTCGCCGTTGTCGCCGATGATGCACCTGACGTCATTCCCGCTGAGACTATTAGGGTTACCTGGCTCATGCTGGTAACTGACAATGCGTTCGCGGATTCGGTCGTAGCGGTTCAATCCGCCGTTAAGGACCCCAATCCACAGGTCGCCGCCCGGTTGTTCGTAGAGGGCGCGCACCCAGTCCTCGGAGAGCCGCAAGGCGCCCTCGTCGCTTGAGAATACCGTGATTCTGTGTCCGTCAAACCGGTTGAGCCCGTCTTGCGTGCCCAGCCACATCCAGCCGAAGCGGTCCTGAACCAGGTCGTAAGCAGAGGTTTGAGACAGCCCATCGTCCAGGGTTAAGTGATTGAACCGCACGTCGTAACGCGCAGTCCACACGGCTGTGCCGCTCCAGATAAAAAGGGACGCCGTAAACCACGGCAGGACCAGACAGTAATTAAGTATTCTCTTGTTCATCTACCACATCTTTGGGAAGGGTAATCACAAATTCCGTATACTGGTTCTCCTTGGAATCTACCTGAAAGGTTCCCCCGTGTTCGTCTACGATGATTTCGTAGCTGATGGAGAGACCCAAGCCTATGTTCCCGGAACCAGGGGGGTTGGTGGTGAAAAAGTGATCAAAGATCCGGTCCTTGTGTTCTAGTGAAATGCCCGGCCCGTTGTCCTTGATGCGAATTTCCACGTGATGTTCACCATCCCTTGTGCTGATGGTGAGTTCCGGCTTATGATCCGGCTCCTGTTTCACTCGCAGGGCCAGAGCTTCTAATGCGTTGTTTACCAGGTTGATGAGAACCCGACCCAGGTTTTGAGGCACGGCGCGCACCTTGCCCAGGTTGGGGTCCAGGTTTTTGATTAATTTGAATCGACTCAGGTCTCCCTTGGTGGCCTTTCCGGACCAGGCTATTTCCACAAATTCATCCACCAGGGGATTGAGCTGGATGTCCTGTGGCTCCACGACCTGACCCATGGCCATGGTCAGTACATTTGAAACAACGGAGTTAGCTCTCTGGCCGTGGCGATGGATGCGTTCTGAATTGGTGGCCAGGCTCTCCAGATCCTCCATGACCTCGGCCCAGGTCTCCTGGTCCATGCAGCCTTGCAAAGGCTCAATTTTCTTGCGGATTTCAGCGGCGAGTGACATGGAAAGACCCGAAAAATTGTTGATAAAGTTCAGTGGATTTTTTATTTCATGGGCTATGCCGGCGGCAAGGGTGCCCATGGACGCCATTTTCTCTTGCATAACTAGCTGGCGTTGAGCCTTTTGCAGCTTCTCATTCTTTAACTCCAGCTCCTGAGTGCGCGCCTTGATTCGCGCCTCCAACGAGAGGTGGTATTCCTTCAATTTGCGCTTCATGTCGAAGGATTCCAGAGCCCGCTCTACGGTCATGCTCAGCTCTTTATGATCGAAGGGCTTGAGCACGAATTTGTAGATGTGGACCCGGTTGATGGCGTCGAGCACGGCGTTCATATCGGTGTACCCGGTGAGGATAATTCTCTGGGTTTCTGGAATGATGGGGATGATTTTTTCAAAAAATTCGGTGCCGTTCAGGCCGGGCATTCGTTGGTCGCTAATGATGAGGCTGATCTTTTCCGGCTGATCGCATTCTTGAATATACTCGTAGGCCTCCTGGCCGTCCCGGGCTTCGATAATATGATACTGATCTTTAAATAGAGCATTGAGAATGCGAAGGTTGGGCGCTTCATCGTCCACGAGCATGATCGTGTGTTCCTTCACGGGCTCGCGTTGGGATTTATAGCTGCGAAGCTTTTCCTTGCTAAAAATACTCATATCTCTACCCCTGATGCGCTGTCGCCGGCCATTTCCCCAATTTCAGAACCCGAAAAATGATCTTTTGGCAAGGTAACCTTAAACTGGCTGCCTTCGCCCTCCACCGATGAAGCTTCTAATAAACCGCCGTGCTTTTCTACAATGTCAAAGGTAATGGA
>JBNKOV010000518.1:0-4477 GCA_050294955.1 Holophagae bacterium | reverse complement strand
TGATTATTCTAAATGAGATCCCAAGAATAGTTTTAATAATTTATATTTCCACTCATCCGCCTGAGGCAACTGTCTATACGCCATATGCTTCTTTCTGTGTTTTAGCTGAGGGCGCTCATTCGTCATGGGATCAAATCCAATCAAAAATTCAGATTTCTCATGCCAGGGCGGCGACCAAAGTTGAGCCGTTTAAACTGCGACATAACTGTGAACTTTTTCTAAATGCCTTGCGTCCGAAAATTCCAGGTGCTATAATCTGGCCTGTCAAATTAAAATCCATTATTTGAGGTTATTATGCAAAAGTCCATACAACTTGAAGCAGGCGCCGAAGTTTTGCTCTCTCTTCTAAACAGAACAACGCCCTACCTCGTTGTATCGCCGCCCAGAGGGTGTTCGACCGCCTTTTCTCGGGCCTTGAGTCAGCATCCTGAGATTGGCCCATACTATCACGAACCATGCGACTTGTATTCCTATGAAGGTTCGGGCGTAGATACCATTGTAGACGCTTTGAAGGACATGAAACCCGGTAGTTTGATCAAGGAAATGTCTTTCCAGTTTCGCGACTTGTCCACGGCCATGCTGTTCTTGAGAAACGCCCACCAGCCTCCTGTCTTCCTGGTTCGCGATCCCCATAAAACCATTGAATCCAGGATTCGCATGGTTTTGGGCGATCTTGCTAAGGAGCCCGGTCGCAGTGAAGCCTTCAAGCAACGGGTTGCCGATGCGGCGACCTCCAAAAATTACGCCCCTGTGGAAGATCTTTTAACCGATGACGTGTTCCCCATTTCCAGAACCGGTTGGGACGATATTGGCAAACAAATGCAGGCGTGCCGGGAAGAGGGGATCGATTTTGTGGTTGCCGATGCGGCGCGCTTCCGCTCCAATCCCAAGGAGATCCTGGAAGGCCTTTGCGGTCATTGGGGGCTGGATTTCGATCCCTGCATGCTCAGTTGGGAGCCGCGGACCAAGGGGCCCGCTGGCGCGCTTAGTGGCCAGGACGCCTGGTATGCGAAGGTTGCCGCCAGCAAGGGCGTGTTGCCTCCACAAAACCTGGAACTCCAACCCGAACAACTCCCGCCAAAATTCCGCAAGCATCTCCCCGAGGCTATGCAAATCTACCGTAACGCACTGGCCAGCAAATACGTTCTCTAACCAGCTCACCCAAATGGCCGCTCTCCTGAAATGCATTTCAGGATCAAACTTTGCACGGATCCGCTTGATTTGGTATGATGGAATCTTCTCATCGACGATTTCGGGAGGCTGCCATGAAGGGGATCGGAACCATTTTCACATTGTGGGCTTGTTGCTGGGCCAGCCTTGCAACCGACCTTTGCGGCGGGGCCGACGTAAAAATCTGCCTCACCAGCTCGGCTCGATTCACCGTGAATGCGCCAACCCTCTTTCCCGGAACCCGTTTTGTTTTCACCGTTCCCGGCGTTGGCTTATCCAATTCGGGCGAGGTCGCTGGCGCTCCCACCGAAGCCTATCGTCTTGAACCAAACGGCCAGGTTACAGATAACCAGGGTGGCCTTTGGACGGCGGTCCAGGTCTTGGATCAAGATCAACGGGGCGCCACGGCTGTTTCCTTTCGCCTTGAAGACGGCAATCTTCAGAGCCCAACCATCGACGTTCAAGACATGGTGGTCTGTCAGCTCGTCGGAGACGGGCCTGCGGATGTGTCGCTGAATGTGCTGCTTCTGGCCAATTTCGGGGGCCAAACCAAAACCCTGATTAACCGGAAAATGGAGGATTTGGAATCGTCGTTTCAAGCCTGTTCAGAAAATTCCGGCCCCGTTCCATTTGGCGATGAAGCCTGGAATCTGGCAATTCATAACCCTCACAACGAAGAGGTTATGCTTTCCTACGGCGCCAACGTCCGCAAATTGAAGGCCAACGAACGCGTCATCCTGGGTCGGGAAGCCCTGCCCCTTTCAACGGTCTCCAGCAGCCTGCCGTTAACCATGGTCGCCGTTTCAAATGAAGAGGACTTGAACCTGGTTTCCCTCACCACAGACAACGGGGATCGCTGGTTCATTCCCCACCTCGCCAGAACCGGGGCCTGGGAGAACCAGTTTATTTTTAGCGCCTCAAAAAGCACGGTGCTTAACTGGAACCTATATAACCGGAGCTATATAACCCGTCATCAGGCAGGTTTTAACCAACTGAAGACCACGGTGGAAGATTCCGATCCCGCCTCCTGGGCAGAGATCCAGTCCAATGAGCCCCTAAACGGGTTCTTCCAATTCTCACGGTCAAACGGCCAGGGCGGGGCATGGATTCGCGCGGACAAGAGGCCGGAAGCTCGAACCTTATACATACCTCACGTATCCACAGCGGTTTCCGGGTTTTGGACCGGGCTATCCCTGGCCAATCCCAATGATGTTCCGGCCCAGGTCGTGGTGACGCCCTATGGCCGAGACGGAGCCGAAATGCCGACCATCAATCTCTTCGTTGAAGCTGGTGCAAATCTCATCGGGCTCATCGGCGAACAAGGCGTCATCCCAGTGACTCAAGCCTCCTGGTTCAAGGTGGAAAGCGACATGCCCATTTCCGGGCTGGCCCTGGTGGGAAGCGAACAGGCCCCCTGGTTTTCCGGCTACCTGTTGCCCGAATATCCCGGGGACAATCTCTCCTTTCCCTTTATAAACACAGGGGAAAACGCCTGGACCGGGCTGGCTCTGGTGAATGTCTCCAACGCGACTCAAACCGGCCCCCTCACTTTTTACGATGCCCATGGCGCGGTGGTGTCGGTCATTAATCTGGCTTTGGAGCCGGGCCTCAAATTTCTGCAAATGGCCCCTCAAAGCGCGGCCTACGCGGCGTTTCAAGGAAGCGGCGTTATTGGTTTCTGTCTGGTAGGCGAGACAGCCAGCGGCAAGATTGGGGGTTATTTGGGATCGCCTTTCAATTAAGAACCGGTTTTTTTCATGCATTTTAAAGTGTGAAGACGAGGCGTCCGCAGCCCGATAGCCAGTGTGCGTCTAGAAAAGAAATGAAAAATTGTATAATTGATGATAAGATATATCAGCAGTTGTCATGGGCGATGTAGATCCCTCCTACCTTAACTATTCTCAATAGACAGCTTCTAAGAATGCTTGCAAGGAGAAATCTTATGATACGTATATCCAGATGTATAGCATCTGTAACCGCGCTCATGATCCTAAGCGCCATGCTCTGGGCGAACACCCCGCACGATTGGCTGGAAGTAAATTTGGAGCTTCAATTTGATACACCGTTCGTTACAAATGTAACGGCAACTCAGGAACGGCCTACCCAAACGCCCGGCCCCGAGGGACAGGGTCTTTTAATCATTGGCCGAGACGATCAGGGCGACATTGTATTCAAGCAATGGACGGCAGACCCTTCCCTTGTGCGTGCCGAGATATTTGATCCGGAAAACGGAATCCATCAGTTTTCTGAAACCGTGGAAAATCCCAATGGACGCTTCACGGTCTTCATTCCCAACCATCGCGGCATCCAAGAGTTGGAGGTCTACCGGCCCATTCCTGGCGGTAAAACCCAGGCATTCTTGGGGCGAGCCCCTTTAAAAGCGCCTGCGCTGAAGAAGGAACAACCCGCCTCAAGGGGAGCTTACACCATCAACGGAACCACCACCATTATCAACAATGGCGATTCGGCTAACCGCGTGGATCTGGTGATCATCGGCGATGGTTACACGGCCGCGGAGATGAGCAAATACGCCTCAGATGTGGCCGCAGTCGCCAGCGGGTTCCTGGGCATTGAACCCTATGCGGGTTACGATGGCTTTTTTAATGTGCATCGCATCGATGTGGTGAGCAACGAATCAGGCGTAGACCATCCGGAATCTAGTATTTACAAAGACACCGCCCTGGATTCCACCTATAACTGCTCGGGCATTCAACGGCTGATCTGCTCCGACACGGGAACGGCCCAAACCATTGCCCAAAGCCAGTTGAACGCCAACCAGCGGGACATTATCATGATCGTGGTGAACGACGCAACTTACGGCGGGTCGGGCGGGTCCATCGCGGTAATTTCCACCCACGCATCGGCTGTGGATCTGGCGTTGCACGAAATCGGCCACAGTTTTGGGCTCCTGGCCGACGAGTATACGGACAACCCCGAACTCTGCAACCCCTCGGAACCCTCCGAGCCCAACAGCACCACCATCACCAACCGCAACACCACCAAATGGGCCCATTGGATAGACGCCGGAACGCCCATCCCCACGCCAACCGGATACGGAAGCACTCCAGGCCTTTACACCGGTTCTCGCTATTGCGTGAGCGGCATGTATCGCCCCACCAACAACTCCATGATGCGCAGTTTGGGCCAACCCTTCGACGCCATAAACGAAGAGGCCCTGATCAAGCGATTCTACGCCTTCGCCGATCCCATCGACAGCCGCCAGTCCGAGTACGATTGCTGCGATCATCCATTTCGACATGTCCTTCAGTCCTCCCTTTTTCTTGTCCGGGATTGCCCATGTAATGCC
>JBNKOV010000517.1:0-4477 GCA_050294955.1 Holophagae bacterium | reverse complement strand
GTTGAAATGGGCGTGGTTGTGTGGCCCGTCCCGAAAGACGTTCGCATTCGGCTCACTATTATAGTGGGCGGCATCTCCTTTGAGGACGGAAGCCTGCGCAAAACCTTAACCCAGGAAGATTTCGATCAGTTGGGCGTGGCTCGGGTTCGGTTTAACCGGGCGGCCTCCGCTAAAACCTCTGTGTGTCATATCACCGAAGCCTATCAAGGCTTTACCTTTGTTGGCACGGTAGAGCAGGTGAGGAGGAAGCAATGATGAATCTTGTCCTTCTCTTCCTTGCTTTTCAGGCGCCTGCCTCTAACGAGGACCTTGTCCAGTTCATTATTCTGGAGGGAGACTTCCACCAGCGTCTGGAGGCGGTGCGCCGACTCGACGATTCTCTGACGGTCAATCAAGTAGACATTCTCTGTAAGTTCTTGACAAAAGTAGAGAAACAGTCAGGCGACCAGGTCCTGAAAAACGATTTGATCAATGTGCTGAGAGCCCAGAATCGCAGACCTGAACCCCTGGTTTCCGCCCTCCTGGCCATCTGCGCCGATACCGACCACGACCCGGTCCTGCGAGACTACGCAGTTCAACATCTTGGCGTGAGCCATCCCAACGGGGCTGAGAAACGGGCCGTGCTTTCCGCGCTCCTGCGAGCTTCTGAGGAAACCGACAGCAGCATAGGCGGCACCGCCTTGCTGGCGTTGGAGCGAATGCAGAGCGGCCTGGAAAGACAGGCCCTGGCTCGCGCCGCATTCGCCGCAGCTCGCGAGCAAGGGGCCAGCGAACTGACTCGCATCGCCGCTATTCGAGTTTGCGGAAGGTTGGGCCATCAACCCGCCCTACCCCTAACCCGCGATCTGGTTGAAAAAGAAACCAATACATCCTTGAGAATGGCCGCCATCGCCACATTGGGCGAGTTGGGCGACTCTCAAGATCTCCCCCTTTTGCTGGAGCTGGAAAGCGGTCTGCATGGATCTCGCTTAACGCCAGCCGCTGCAAGGGCCGTTGCGCTCATCCGAAAATCTCATGGAACGAAGGCTGGAATATGAAGAGAATCACTGCCATTACCCATTTCAATCACGCCCCCTTTCGGCGGCTTTGGGCCTTAATGCTTCTTTGCGGCGCCTTATCGCTGTTTGCAGATGATCTGGTGAATCCCTGCACCTTTGTAAGCGAAACCATGGATTGCGATCCCTCCGGCGGCGGAAGCCCTGCGGAGATTGAGATTAAGAGCATTAAGCTCAACGGAAAACGCAAAGACAGCCGAGTGGTGAATATTAACCAGGATCTTCAGATCAGCGCCCGCCTGAAATACAATAAGCGAGCGAAGGCCAAGATTACCACCACGTTTACGGGTTGTCCTCCCCGAGAAGTTTTCAAGCGGATCAAGCCGGAGCCCGCCATCACATGGCAGGTGACGGTTAACGGAACGCCCACCGGCGGCGGGACTTATAATCAGGTTTACACCGGTGTTGGATTGGAGCCTCTGGTTCCTGCGCCGCCCAATGAGGGGACCTATTCCTTGACCGCAGAGTTTCTGGCGGACGCGCCGGGCGACAACTGCTTTACCGGTCTGCCCTTCTCCATTGTTAAAATATTCAGCCTTCAGGTTTTCGATGGACCCGCGCTTATCGATATTACCGCAATCATCTCTCACGACGGCACGTTGAAAAGAGCGCCGACTCCTATTGCTTCAGGCAGTTACCTTTGCCGCGGCCAGGGCGTGAGCATCGACTTGACGGCTAATTTTGCCCTGCCTCTCGCCCAATATGGCCTTCAGGCCAGCGATGTTTCATGGACCGTAAACAAACCAGGTGCGGGCGATCTTTCCGGCGGCGCCGGCGCATCAGGCGAGACCATAACCTGGACCCAAGCGGCGGGATACGTATCAACAGGCCCCGACGATCTGGTCTTCACCGCCACGGCGCCGGGCATGGATCCCATGGGCTTTAAGCTCACCATTTTCAGCGTAGACAGCGTTTCCGCCATTATGGAAGTGGACGAAACCAAGACCATCACCATACCTGACCACATGATTCAGCCCACAGGATTGGACAAAACCAAGGTGCTGGCGGCCCTAACCGCTGGTCCCACCGATGTGGGCGACAACACCGCAACTGTCTGGCTGTGGACCCGCGAGTATATCGCATCGCTCAACGATACGCCGGGCCAGCCCTGGCTCCCCGCAGAAGCGGTTCAGACCAGCCTGGACCCTGCTCGCATCATTAAAAGCGCGACATTCCAACTCACGGGCAGTGATTTGGAGCTGGTGGTTGTCTCAGGCAGCACTCCAGGCGAGGTGAACCTGACCTGGGAAAGCGAAAAGCCGCCGGAGCCCGCAGTGGATCCCAGCCCAGGCATCGACAATCCCGCCAGGCTATTCCATCGACAGCATATCAACGTCTTGCCCGCGACCGTGGATGTTGAAGTGGATACCGTTCATATTACGGGAACCCCAACCGACGTTGGTCCCAAATATCTTTGCAAAGACAACGGAACCCCAGTCAACCTGACGGCCAAACCTGTGTCGGGAACTTTTACTGGAACGCCATTGCCTCAGTGGACAGTCACCACTACCGCAGGCGCTTTCCCCGCATCGCAACCCTCGCCCTCAAACGGGGTCGCCGATATCAGCTTAACACTGGATCAGCCAGGATCTTACGATATCAAAGCAGAAGGAAGCAATGGGACCGAAGCCACCTACACCGTGAATGTGTTGGAAGTGGATTTGGATATCGATTCCGATAATAACAGCGGCTATGGCGTGAACGAAAGCCTGGCTGAAGACGCTATTGAGGATGTGGCAGGCGACGCCCTGAAACCGGGCAAGGTGATTGGAGTCAACGACGGTGATGTGGATCATGACGGTGTTCCTGGCTTTGCGGATGGCTATGATCGCAGCAGCCATGCCTTATGGGTAAAAGACGACCTGTCACCGGGCCAGAAGTTCGCCCAATTGGTTTTGAAATTGCCAGAGCCTATTGATCCTAGCGTAGCAGAAATTCAGTTCACCTATGCAGCGGTAGACCCATTTATGATTGGCCAGCCGTCCGCAGGCAACGGGTACATTTGGAAGATATTAGAGCCAGGCAACCTCCGAATATGGACAAAAGACGCCGATCAGGCGCGGAACGTAAGCATGGTTGGCAGTGGTGGAGACTATATTCACACCGCTATGCCTGAGACTGCCACTGATCTGGGATTCAGCGCAGCCAATCGAAAAGTGGTCCTGTATCTTGAAGGCATACGGCCTTCCGTCACTCCGGGAGATTTGAGCATTCAGGTGGACATTGATCCCGACGGCCCAGGTCCCGAGGGATTCATTTGTGGCGACACCGTGCGGGTAACCGTGGCGGACGTCACCATATTAGACGCCAGCCAGACGGATACCGACCATGTGCAGGTTGCTCTTTGGGACGACGCTTACAAAAATAACGGAAACATATACAACAGCGCCACCCCAGCCGACAATTTTATCGACCGTGATTCCGAGAAGTTCTTTATTCAGGTCAATGACCCTTCGGCCAACAAGAACAGCGGCAGCGTGGAAAGCGTGACGGTTGAAGTGGGCTCGGTGGATGGCAACAACGCTGTAGACGACAATTTGACCGAGATAACCTTAACCGAAACAGGGGCCAATACGGGCGTGTTCCTGTCCAAGTCCCAGCTACTCATGTCGCCAGATCTCCCAGTAGGCCACAGCCCTGATGATGATTATAAGGCCCATGACGGCGCGGGGAGCAAACCTGACGACGACCAATTAAATGATCGCACCCACCGGGCAAGCATCTTTGGCGGCGTTAACGCTGTATATAATGAAACAGCGGCACAGTCCTGCTTCGTCTGTGATCGGAATGACAATGGCGCCGATGAGCGGTTGAAGTTGGAGATTCAATTCCATGTGCTGAATGAACCCTATGAAGATACGGGCTTTACCAATAGTATGGGGACAACGCTCGGTTCGGGGAACGGTGTCTTTGATTACGAGGATACCAACAACAATGGCCAGCATGATCATGGCGAGCGCAGCGAGAAGTTTCTCGATATCAGCGGTGGAAACGCCATGTACTGGCGAGGGAATCAGGCGTCTTCTGGAAGTCGAGGCGGTGTTGTAAGTGAAACTGTTGTTCAGGATCAGCTCGCACGAGCGAAAATTGCATGGGCTCAGGCCTGTATTGATATCGTGCAATTGGGCGGGGTAACCTATCATGACGCTCCTGTAAATGGAAGCGGGGATGACGTTATTGCAGATGGCACATTTCACGTTACTGACGACGCCAATGAGCTGATACCGGATCATGCCGTTATGATTGGGAATGACATCACTATATTGCATATATTCTTTGTGGCTCAGCTCACCGGGATTGCGGGACTGAATGTAGGCGGCATCGCTTATATTCCAAGACTTCATGGGAGCGATTACACGCTGGTTTGCATCAGCCCTATTCAGGATCCCAGATATAAAACCCTTGCTCATGAACTTGGACAT
>JBNKOV010000516.1:0-4495 GCA_050294955.1 Holophagae bacterium | reverse complement strand
TCGTCTATGGGCACATAGGCGGCGCCTGGCGCTTCTCTGTACATGAGGTCTACCACAACGCACGGATCTGTTGGCGCGCCAATGGGTTTGAACGACTCCCACTGTCGCCACAGGAAGTCTTTTCCTGGCACGTTGCCCTCAACGTAATGTTTCACCAGGGGCAGGAAATGGCCCTTCATAATTTCATGGGTGTTGCTGCGGCCCACCAGGCAAGGTCCAGTGGCAACGGAGCTGCCGCCGCCGTTGTGGAAGTCGCCGTGGCCTACGCCGTGAAGGCTGATGGACTGACGATAGTCTGTGGCGCGATCATGTAAGTGAAAGGTCTGACAGAGGTTGCAGTTGGCGCAACCGTTTACGTCCGCATCGGAGCCGCCCGTCCACAAATGGTAATTCAAATTGTGGGGATGGGTTTGGCTGCCCGTGAGAAAATCGACCGGGGCAATGGAGCTGACCAGGGCCAGGTTGTCCAGAGAATAATTGACCGGAGTCCACAGTCCCTTGAAAATGCGGTCTACGGCAATAGCCACCCCTTCGCCGCCGCGACTGTGGCCCAGCCACACGATGCGACTGGTGTCAATATGCCCGCTCAACACCCCGCCGCCGATGGAGCTCAACTGATCCAAGAAGGCGTCGGTGTGTTCAAGGGTGGTGGTTGAGGCCGTGAAAACCCCTGGAACGGTGTTGTTTGCGTGGCTCATCACCACATAGCCGTAGGAGGCCATATGGTTGCCTAGATGGTCGTACCAGGCAAAGTTATGTCCGTTGCCATGACTGATAATAATCAGGGGCAAGGCGCCCATGGCGGCGATGTCCGTTGGGTAAAACGTGTTCTCCGATTCGAAACCGGGGGTAACCGAACCAGTCTCCACCGCATAGGTGATTTCGGTTACCGCAAGAGGCCCGGGCTGGGTCAAATCGTGGACCACGTAGAGCCCGTCCTGACGATTGAGCGGATCGGGCTGATCTCCCAAACCATCGATAAAGTCGCGCCCGTCCAAAAGACCGTTCTGGTTGAAGTCAACCACGATGTCGTAGGGCCGTCCCAGTCCCAGTCCCGCCTCAGAACTCAGCGTATCCGAGCCGGAAATGGCAAAGGTATTATCCGTAATAGAGCCCGCGCTGAAGGTTTCGGTTTGAAAACCGCCCGTAGCGTCTACCAACGTGTTGTCGTCGCACCACTGTTCCAGGGTTTTCGCTTCAACAATGTAAATATCGCCAGTCTGGCCCACGATATCGGGAAACCGGGTGGGATCAATAGCCAGGTTAATTGGCTGTCCCTCATTAAAGGCAAGTACGTATTCGAAATGAGGAAATTCGGCAAGGGGGTTTCCCGCCAACTCCAATGTGGTGAGCACGGGACAATCCTGGCCCAGATCCGCTGCCGCCTCGATGTAGTCCACAATGGTCACAAATCCGTCTCCATCCACATCTGCGTCACAGACCCCGCAGGGCTGACCCCAAGCTTCAATAATAAGTGCAAGATCGGCTGCGTCAACCAGGCCGTTCCCATCTACATCTGAGGTGCAAATAACCGCAGCAGTAGAGCTTAAGCCGGAGACGATCAAAATAAGCGCTCCAAATTTCAGTTTTAAGTTCATGTGTTCATCCTTATGCTTATCCGGACTGACCATCCAAAAGCCTGGCTTGAGATGCAGTAATTCGAGCAGGCGGCAAGGCAATCGGCGTCATAAAACTAATCATACGATTAAATCTGCATTCTTCCTCATGAAAATGTAGGAGAAACGTAAAAAAAATTGCCCCAAAAATCTCAAAGTTGGCCCTAAACGGCTGTTATGAATAGCTTTTTTTACCCACGCCTTTTTTAATTAAATCCATGGCCCAGGACAAGGACTCTGGGTAGTGATCTCCGTCAAGCACAAAGTCTTGTCCTCGATAAGCGCTTCTCAATCGAACCCAATCCTCCTCCTTAGACCACCTGGAAAGATCGCCGTGATAACTCAGGCTGCTCTCCCGTCCCTCGGGGTGAAACCATTGGGGCAAGCGCCATACGCTGCGATTCTCACCCCTTGCGGTTAGGGTTAGATGAGGGGCGTGTTTGGGAAATAATCCCGCGCCAGCCAGCCCGGAACGCCGTCCAGGGATCTTCAATTCAGGGCTGGCCTCATACAAGACATTGTGGACGCCCCGGTCCCCAAAACAATGGGGATGATCCGCCATCCTGGGCTCAGGTTTACAGAGGTTTAAATCAATGATGCGCCCAATCTGGAGCCAGCCGAAAAACACGTGTACATGGGGCGCGCCCTTCACAAACCGCACGCGCCCCTTCTCAAAACAGGTCTCGCGAAACCAGCCAAAAAACAAAAACAAATCACCGGGCCGAATCCCCATTTTAATTAAGTGACCCTGGGCCGCGCCTGTCTGCCCGAAAAGCGGAAGCCAGCCCGGCTTGCGAGGAAGCGCGCATGCCTGAAGGTCTGGATCGAGATGAACCCGGTCCTTCCCAGAAACCCTGCCATTGGTGATACTTTCGGCGACCTCCCCTAAGTTGACGCCCATTAAGTTAATGTTGCCATAACAATGAGGAGCCGCAGAATCCGGAATGGGCATGGACATCAAGGCCCCATCGGGCAGAATGGGACTGGCCGTTCCGCCCGCCGAGGAGTCGAATCCCTTCCTGCTGATAATGATCTTCATGGCCACCTCCGAGCCATGCACTATAGCACAGGTTTGTCTCGGGTTGACGCCGCAAAAACCGAACGTAAAAAGGGGGAGACAAGCCACATGGGTGGTGCTAGAATACCTCCATGAGTAGTATTGAGCGGAAGGAGTTGACATGAAAACACGCGCAGCCGTTGCCTGGGAAGCAGGCAAACCCCTATCTATAGAAGAAGTTGATTTGGAAGGTCCCAAGGAAGGCGAAGTTCTGGTTCGTCTCGTAGCCACCGGCGTTTGCCACACAGACGCCTACACCCTTTCCGGCGCAGATCCCGAGGGCCTGTTCCCCTCCATCCTGGGCCACGAAGGCGGCGGCGTGGTTGAGGAAGTCGGTCCCAATGTCACCAGCCTGAAAGCTGGCGACCACGTCATCCCCCTCTACACGCCGGAATGTCGTGAGTGCAACTTCTGCACCTCGGGTAAAACCAATTTATGCCAAGCAATTAGAGCGACTCAAGGCAAAGGACTCATGCCCGATGGCACCTCCCGTTTCTCCAAGAACGGCAAACCCATCTTCCATTACATGGGCACCTCCACCTTTTCGGAGTACACGGTGTTGCCGGAAATCGCCCTGGCAAAAATCAACCCCAAAGCGCCCCTCGACAAGGTCTGCCTGTTGGGCTGCGGCGTCACCACCGGCATCGGCGCCGTTCTGAACACCGCCAAGGTAGAACCGGGCTCAACCGTCGCCATCTTTGGACTTGGCGGCATTGGCCTTAGCTGCATCCAAGGGGCTGTCATGGCAAAAGCGTCTCGCATTCTCGCCGTAGACATCAACCCCGACAAGTTTGAATTCGCCAAACAGCTTGGCGCCACAGATTTCGTCAACCCCAAAGACTATGACAAACCCATTCAGGAAGTCATCGTAGACCTCACCAACGGCGGGGTAGATTACTCCTTTGAATGCGTGGGCAACGTCAACCTCATGAGATCCGCTCTGGAATGCTGCCACAAAGGTTGGGGCGAGTCGGTCATTATCGGCGTTGCAGGCGCCGGTCAGGAAATTTCCACCCGACCCTTCCAGTTAGTCACCGGTCGCGTCTGGCGCGGAACCGCCTTTGGCGGCGTCAAAGGAAGAAGCCAGTTGCCCGATTACGTAGAACGCTACTTGAGCGGCGAAATTAAAGTGGACGAAATGGTAACCCACGTCATGGGCCTGGAAGACATCAACAAAGCGTTCGATCTCATGCACGGCGGCGAAAGCATCCGTTCGGTAATTACCTATTAACATCAATAAATGTAGAAGGATTCTAACATGACCATAGGGAAACCCACCCTAAAAAGCAAAGTAAAAACGGCCCATGGGGAACTGAGCTTCCATCAGGCCCCTTCATCGGCCTGCGGCTGCGACATGGCCTTTTCCGTGTTCACGCCGCCCGCCGCAGCGCAGGGACCGGTTCCCGTGCTCTACTGGCTCTCGGGCCTCACCTGCACCGAAGAGAACTTCATGATCAAAGCCGGCGCTCAGCGTTACGCCAGCGAACACGGCCTCATGTTGGTCGCCCCGGACACAAGCCCACGGGGCCTCAATCTACCCGGCGAAGACGACCACTGGGATTTTGGATCGGGCGCGGGGTTCTACCTCAACGCAACCCAAAAACCCTGGGCGCCTCATTACCGCATGTACGACTACGTGGTAAACGAGTTGCCCGAAATCATCAACGCACACTTCCCGGCAGACCCGCAGCGAACCGCCATCTCAGGCCATAGCATGGGCGGACACATGGCGATCGCCGGCATTCTTGATAATACACACGTGAAATGCGCCGTTGCATGGGATGGCGCTAATTTAGGTGCCAATGGTGTTGGCTTGGTTAAT